>CALGJN010000307.1:0-1621 GCA_937920185.1 uncultured Cellvibrionales bacterium
GCTAAACGTCTCGATCAGCCGATCGTCAGCGTCGAGTGATAGCGATAGTGCCCGTGATTGCCCGACGCGATCTGGGTATGAGCTTTGCAACGTTGTATCGACCACTGCAGCTGTCGGCGCAGGCTGGACTGCCAGTTTACCATAGGCAAAATGCTGCTGTTGCTGGCCATCGATGTCATAGTGGTGAAACCAAATATAATGGCCACCACCGATCATTTTGACCTCGTCGATAGCGTCTTTGCGTTGCTCGCCGTCGATCTGCTGTGATTGCAGTTGCCAGAGTCCGTCAAAGCGGGAGGCCGCGTTTGAAATTCGCTGCCACGTCTCTCGAAGATCATAGCTTAGTCCATCTTCCGAGCGCATATTATTAATCGCTTGATCAAATCCTTGTTCGTTGGGTTGCACGTCCAGTTCAAAACGAAACCCAGAGACTGCCCCGGCATGATTGGCCAGCGGTGTTTCGATCAAGATACCGTTGCGCCACTCGGTGGCCCCAGCTCCGGCGTCGACACTGTTTGTCCTCTGGCTAAAAAATGCATAGGCAAATCGTTGTTGAGCGTATATTTTCATTTGCGCTCGGTTGAAGGTGCTGGTCTCGGTGGGCGTGGTGACTGTGACCGAAGACAGCAGATAGGCACCATCGCCAAGCTTGGCGGTGGTATCGACGTTGACCGGTTGATTGGCGGCGGGCGGCGCCTTATGGCAGGCGGTGAGTAACAGGCTGGCAACGACTAGTAAGGTTAGAATTCTGGGCATTTTCAGGGTGCTCCTCGGCTGGGCGTATGTTGTTGGACGACATCGTCGAAACGATTTACTGACGCAGTCTGTTCGCCGCGTTTTGGTCTGACAATCATAATATAGCTTTCCCCTGTAGCGCTTAAATGCGCGCGCTATCCAACCCAAAGACGCGTTATTTCGTCGTATTACACGGTTTGCAGAATTCTTCTCTAGGTTTTGGTGATCAAGAGCGTTTGTGGTCGCGTGGGTTGCCCGCCGAGCCCTGCAGTTCACGGTGCATCTCTGGGGCTCGCGGTGGCGCTAAAGGGAGGAATGGGTAGCCTACCGAAAGTGTCAGTCACCGTTTTAATGTCCCGTCAGGCGATTGACGCGCGTATTGTCCCTCAGTATATTTGCTGCACAGTGGCACAACACAAATATAAAAATCGGCAAGCGGATTGACCAGTACGGCTTGGATTCCTTGCGCAAGGAGCTGACGCATGGATTTCCAACCGGTATTAAAACTCTCTGAAATAATCGAAAACAAGGCGTGTTTGACCGTTTTTGAGGGTCGCGAAATCCTTGTTGGGGTGACCAATAAGGGCTATTTTGCGATCGAAAACAAATGTTCACATCAGGGTAAGCCTCTGACCGGCGGACGCATTCGACATGGCCATATCTCATGCCCAGTGCACGGTGTGCGCTTTAATTTAGAGACCGGCGCGGCAGTCGGAAAACTGACCAATAAACCCATTAAAATCTATCGGGCACGCGCCAATGAAGACTGGCTAGAGGTCTGTGAGATAAGCGCTTAGGAGCAAGCAATATGACTACAATGGACAATGACAACGATCGTCCGCAGAGATTGCAACGCCCCGAGTTGCGTGGCGACCCAATAACGGCG
>CALGJN010000308.1:0-4477 GCA_937920185.1 uncultured Cellvibrionales bacterium
CCGTGGTGAAATTTTCATAGGAGCTCCATTTTGTGCTCGGAAAATAGTCATTGGCGTGCGCTAGCTCGTGATACAAAAGGCTGGCAAAGTCATAGTTGGCCTCGGCAAGTTGACGCGAGGAGCGCTGGCGGAGCGGGTAGGAAAAAGACACATAGGCGTTATCTTTGACGTAGCGCCAAGGCATTTTAAATTGCAATTCTGAGCCAAAGCCGGCGCGAAAATCGGGCGCCTGATTGATGGTGTCTCGCTGCTCGGGCGTCCCCCACAAGTCGCTGGGGTCGAGATAGATAGCGCCGCTTGTCGGGTCGTAAAACGACGGTCGAATATCGTAAGAAATAACCACGCCGGTGGTCGCCCTGAGCAAGTTTTTAAAATCGTTGTTGGGGTCGAAGTTGTCGAGATAGCTTTTAAATTGGTCGCCCATCCAGCGATGCGATACTAGTACTCGGTTCATGATATCGGCGGTGGTCGGTGTTTCGGTAATCTGTGCTATCAAGGGTGATTGTCCAAAGGTACAAACGTCAAAGCGCGCGGCATTTGAATACAGGCAATCGACCAGTTGCGCGCCGGCGCTCGTGTCGTTGTAAGGGATCACCGTGGCGACCCTGTCGGTAAACCGCGAATTTTCAGGCGGCACGGGTATGGTGCTATTTTCTACCAAGATAGCGATGTTGTCGGTGTGGGTTTGGCCGTCGAAAGTGGCCGTGAGGGTAAAGGTTAGCACAGTGTCCTCATCGACCGACGGCGCGTCAAAAAACACCTGAGTCTTGCCATCAGTGGCGCTGTCGGTAAAGCTTACCGTCGGGCCTGCGGATTGGCTCCAGCGCCATGAGCTTGTGTCTATAGCCGTTGATGCGCTATCTGCGCTGGCGTATCCGGCCAGTGACACGGCGATGCCCTCGATCGCGACATGGCCGAGACGCGCGCTGATCACCGCCGCTCCAGCGGCTACATCAAATTGATGGGTCAAGGTTTTTACCGAGCCATCGGCCGCCTTGTATCGCACTTCAAAGGCGTAGTTACCCGCCGCGTTAGGCGTAAAACCGATCACCTTGCTGTTGGCGGCATAAAAAGTCACTTCGGTGCCAGATGTCTGGGTCCAGACGAGGTCCGAGACTATTTCCGTTGACACCAACACTAGTTCGCTTGCCTGACCGCTGGTGAGCATGCTGTCGACCTGAACGATTTTGTCGTTGTAACTGACCATTAGGTCGGGACTGGACGCAAGGGCCTGACCCGCATTGCCGGCCCCGTCCTCATAGCTACCCGCGGCTATTTGCAGTGTAACGGTGCCGACTGTGTCTGCATTGGGGGTGAAAACAACGGTAAAAATCTTATTGTCGTCGTTGGCGGTTAAGTCTGATAACGTACCCTGCAAACTACTGATATCGGTCAATTCAAAACCGCTGATCACCTCGCTAAACGTAAAGGTGAGTGTGGCGGTTTCATCGAGTTTTATCTCACTATCGCTGCTGGTAGCGGTCACCGTTGGCGATTCTGTGTCTGCGGGCGGAGAGGGGGCGGGCGCGCTAGGAGACGGTGAACCGCCACCGCCACCGCAGGCTGACATCTGTAAACAGAAAATAACTAAATAGAGAGCGGTAAATATTTTTGATTCCATGAGCGTTAAAACTCCTATTATTGCGTTTTATTTATTTCAGACGCGGTACGTGCAGTTAGCTCATTGTTCTGTTTGATGCTCGTGTTACTGCCGCATCCTGTTGCGCATTTAGACATTGCGGGCCCGATAAAATCTTGGCGCCTCGATGTTGTCTATTTAAGGTATAGCACAGATAAACGCTTATTTATTACTTTCGCTAAAAGACTGCCTATTGTTCTGCCTAGTCGCTATCTGTCGATCTGTCGCATCGCTAGGAATTCAGAGTTGGCTGCGTTAGGAGATTGGTCGTTGCATGCATCGCAGTCGATGCGAACCGCAGGGGCTTTCACTCAACGTAAAAGGTCAAAGCTGTGGCGGGCGTCGGGTGCGTCCGCTATTTATGAACGATCCAATAACAACACCATCTGGTGTTCATCGGTGTATGTTCCTCGAATCTTGACTGACTGCGGTTCGTGGGCGAAAACGTCAAAACCGAGCGAGCGGTAGAGGCCGACGGCGCGGTGATTAGTGGCTAACACGGTGAGGTAGAGCTGTCTTATTGCGGCTTGATCTTGCACCCGCGCGATGGCGTTGGATAGCATCGCTTTGCCGAGGCCAGCCCCGGCGCTCTGTGGGCGCACATACATGCCAAATATCAACGCTTTGTGCTGGAGTTTGTACTTTTTATCGCGCTGTAAACTCAATATACCGACGAGTGCGTCGCCGTCAAAGGCACCCAGAGTGAAGCTGTCGCGGGTGAAGCCTGTGGGAATATTGGGCTGGCGATCATCGGCCAGTGCGGTGCGAAAAAATTGCGCCTGCTCGGTCAGTGCGCTGACCCACAGCGACCTAAATTGCTGGTTGTCGGTGGCTTCTAGCGGGCGAATATTTTGGCTGTTAATCGGTGTCTCTCCGGGTGGCGCGGTCGCCTGTAACGCTAAAGTTAAAAATAATGCCAGATTTTGCCTAAATATGCACCGCTTGATGGATGGCGCTTACTGGATGGCGCTTAAAGGGTGTGGTGTTGGCAGAGCGGGGCTTGCACGTGCAGAGGATTGAGTGATTGCCGCGCTTTTATTAGTGGTGCTTAAAGCAATGGGGTTATTTGTAGCGGTAGGCGGTTGTTTATGGTGGACTTGGTCACGCCGACGCGCGTCGGCGGCGCATTAGCACTCCTTAGCCTGCCCAGTTTTTAAATGGTGTGTGAATTATTTTTTAAGATGGCTTGATGGCAGAAAATGGTGCGCAAGGGCTTTGTGCAAGAACCGGTCACGAGGGTAGCGCGAACCTCGACAGTTGCGCCACACTAGGGTAGATCGCGCTGCATCACAATGTCGCCCCGTTTATAGAACGGGTGCTGGCCGACTGAGAGGGTAATAAACTGGTGTTTTTTATAGAGCGTGATCGCTGGCGTCAGCGACGTGTTTGACACCAGATAGACGCTGCTCGCATGGATCGCTCGAAGTTTGTCGAGGCAGTGTTCGATCAGCCGATCGCCGTATCCTTGCCCTTGAAATTCTGGCACGACCGCCATCTTGGCAAGTTCAAATCGGCCCTCGCCGTCGTTGCACAGCGCACAGACACCGCGGACCTCGTCATTGTCGAGTAGGGTAAAAATGTAGCCGCCCTGTTCAACAATCTGATAAGGGTTGGCGGCGATCTGTTTGTCGGCGTCTTCGAGTTCAAAATAGCGAACGATCCACTGCTGGTTTAATTGAATAAACGCATCGAGGTATTGGCGGGCATTTTCAACAATGAGCATGGCGCTAGAAGGGCCCATAAAGCAGCGAATAAGTTAGCAAGTTTACAACGGAAAAACAGTGGATTGCAGTAACTTATTGTGAAATTTAGAGTGTAGATAAAGCGCGAGAGCTATAGCCGACAGCGGTGTGCAGGTATTATTTGAGCCTGCCCCCGTGCGTACCAAAAACCGCCTTTAGCGCGAGTAAAAACTACGCTTTATCAAAACGCACGGTGTTAAAATGCGGGTTGGCAACGCGAACCTCGAGCGTCGCCAGATGATCCAACACCAGCAGTCGCTCAGCGCCATTCACGTCGATGCGGATGCATTCTTCAGCGCCCTCATTGCGCGCGGTATCCTGCGCGATACCGTCGATCACCTCGCCGGATTTTAGCGTCAAACGGATCGGGTATCTAAACAGACAAACTATTTCTATATGGTCGTGTAAATCACAGCTAATCATGCGTCGATACCTCTCGTCCTATTAAGTCACTCATCGCTGCCGGCGCATTGCTGCAGCTATACGCTGAGCACATAGCACATAGCACATAGCACATAGCACATAGCACAAGGCCTAAATCTTAGAGCCCAAAGTCTAGCGCCTAAAGCTCGAATCGCTAGCGTTGAGGCAAGCGCGATTATAGATTGCAGAGCATCCTCATAATATAGTCCAGCGTGGCAACAATCGGCATGCTTATTTTTTCGAGCCGGATAATTACCAGCTCTATGTTGAATTACCGACCAATGGGGTCAGAGTCGATGGGTGAGGATTAATGGGGTCAGATTGAACCTGCCATAGTTTGAACCTGCTGTAGTTTAACGGCTATTTTTAATCAGGGACCAATCTGTACCTCTGGCGTGTTTTAGCTGGTATCAACCGCACCGTTTGACCTACAAAACCACAAGCTAATAATTTCGACTACACTTTCATAACAACATACCGAAAAGGATTTTGGTTCGCAGATGCCGCTCTGCTCTGTACTTTATTTCCTATCTCACTCAACTCAAGATTGCGTGGGCTCGGCTATGGTGTCTGCTGGCGTTTTAGGCACCGGCGGCACAGATTAATCGATTCTGACCGCATTGATCCGTAACGCTATCAGGTATCTACGATACTAGGGGCTTGCCACGTCATC
>CALGJN010000309.1:0-4476 GCA_937920185.1 uncultured Cellvibrionales bacterium
GGGTGCTGGGTTTAAGCCACGAAATATGTGGTGAGCTGGGTTTTGGTTGGAATAGACGGCTCGATATGATGCGCCCCCGCGATGGCGACGATGTGTCTGCGTTCGGTAAAAAATATGGTTATCGCGCCGTTGATGCCGATCGAGCCAACGCGCGGGTTATTGCGTTTATGAACGAGCTGGAACGGACTCTCAAATCACAGCGGGCGTTGGGGAGTCGTTTTTTGGTCGGGCAATCGGTCACCGCCGCCGATTTTTATTGGGCGGCATTCAGTAATTTTATCGCTCTTCAGCCGGCTGAAATCTGCCCAATGAATCCCGCCGCACGGCCGATGTTTGAGAGCGTTTCGGCGGATGTCGCCGCCGCCGTGGCGCCAATCTTGATCGACCACCGCGATTTTATTATGGACACTTACTACAAATTGCCGCTCGAGCTCTAACCGAGTGCTCGGGCGGAGTAGCCAAAAGTCACCGATCTCGATATGGTAACAGCTCAAATTGACGGGGCGGTTAAAGGCTAATTCGATACCTCTGGGCAAGCCCGATCAGGACGTGCTTTTGGGGTACCAAGACGACTGGGGTAATGCATGTTTACAAATAATAAGATCGTTAGAGCCATTTTAGTCCTTTTGGTGCTTTTGGCCGTCGCATGGGTGATAGAGTTTATGTTTGACGGCGATAAGAAGCCCCCGCAAGTCACCGACATGTTGAGCGCGCTAGAGAAAGATGTTGTCAGCTTGGATTGCGTTGTGACCAGCGATGTAGGCTCGAGTGCCGAATTAAATTTTGATATTGATCTCGGTGGTTTGACCGCACAGCAGCAGGGTTTTCCCGCCGAAAGTGTGCGGGTAACGCCCACGGAGATCGAGTTGGTGACCAACGTGGGCTTTAAAAAGACCATCAGTATCGCCAGATCTGATCTAACGCTGACCACCTCGAGTCAAATCGGCGATCGCCAAGTCGAAGAGACCGGTGCTTGTGAAATTGTTGAGCGAGACGCAAACCGAGTTGCGTTAAAGCGTCCGAACGCTTTGGAACTTAAGGATCGGCGGTTTTTTAGCTCACCGCTGACGCTAAAACAGAACTACCCGTTTTCAGATTTGGTGGTGGTGGGCAAGACGGTGTATTTCTCTGGGCTTGTCGGCACCGACGCGCAGGGGAGTTTGGTCGGGGGTGGTATCGAGGCCGAAACTGACGCGATTTTTAAGCAGCTAAAAGCCCACTTGGCGAGCCAGCAACTGAATCTTACCCACGTCGTCAAATGTCTTGTCATGCTGGATGATATCCGCGAGTGGTCGCAGTTCAATGGTGTTTACAGCGGTTACTTTAAACCGCCCTACCCAGTTCGCAGCGCGCTGGGTGTCAATGGTTTGGCACTAGGTGCATCCATCGAGATGGAGTGCATGGCGGTCACCCCATAACCCGCCAAACAGTTCACTCACAGACGCTTGGCCCGCGATTAAAAGTTGATCATAAAAAGGTGCCTATTGGCCACAGGACGGCATATAGACCTCTACATCGTCTTGGTAGCAAAGCCGAAACATCAGCGTGTTTTCGTGATAGGTCTCAAAAATGCCGTGCTTTTTGCCGCGCAGGTAGTGGGTAGTCAACCACAGGTCGCCGTTGCCGAAATAGTTTTTAAAAAGCCCGTGCTTTTGACCATCTTTATACACACCGCTCTCTTGGAGTTGACCGTTATCGTGGTAGCGCTCGACCGGACCATCGACGATCATGCCTCGGTGATACTTGATACGAGCGTTTAGTTGACCGTTGTCGTGGTAGTCCACCGAGGTGCCGTTAAAGGGCGTCTGCGAATTTATTTGATAGACGCGTTGTTGTCTCTCCTCTAGCTGACTGGCTGGCTCCTCTGGTGAGCAGCTAGCGAGCAGCGCGAGACCGATCATGGCAATCAGATTTTTCATGTTCAATAAGGCATCCCGAATGACCGAGCAGTGGTTATTGTAAGCTAACCCGCCGATCTAACCATTAAACGCATCGGTTTTTAAACACTAAAGCTATAAAGCCACAGCTTTTAAATACCAAAGTTTTTACATACCAAAGTTTTTAAGTACCAAAGTTTTTAAATACCACAGCTTGCAAATAATCATGCCTCTATGTCACCAATAGTACCCTAACAGGCAATCTATCATCGAGTATCATCGGCGCTGTATGCGCGATAGTTGGTATCTAAGGCGTCGTCTCATAGGTTGCACGGGTTAGCCGATACACCACCATAGGCCGCAACGGGTGCCCCTCGGCGAGGGTCGGATAATCAAAATCCAAATCATCGGCGTGGTGCATACCAATGCGTTGCATTACCCGCTGAGAGGCAATATTTTGTTTTGGCGTATAGCTCAGTATCTCTGCCAGATCCAGCGCAGCGAAACCATAGTCAAGCCAGGCGCGCGCCGCCTCGGTGGCGAAGCCTTGGTGCCATGCCGAAGGGGTCAGCCGCCAGCCGATCTCGCTGCACGGTGCAATCGGCACGTCGCTTTCCAGTTGCGATAACCCCGCCATGCCAATCAACTGTTGGTCATGCTGGGTTTCAACAGCGGCAAAGGCAAAGCCATACCGGCGGTGTTTATCGGCCCATCGAGCCACCATATCGGCTGTTTCATGCGCGGTTAGGGGTGCTGGGAAAAATTGCATAACCTCTAGGTCGGCGTTAATTGCAGCGAAGCGTTCGAGATCGTCCGCTTCAAAAGGCCGCAGAATGAGCCGGTCGGTTGTTAGAAACATGGCGCCTCGCATCAGAGTAATGTTAAAACATTGCCACGACTGTGGTTCAACCCCCACGGCGTGTCAACCGAGAGGTAACAGGCTGTTTGCGCATTGCGGCGTCACGACCACCGGTATAGACGCCCGTTGCTGAGACGCTATCGACTAAAAATGGCTGTTGGCGGGACCGGCAACGTGGCGCGTGAGCGACGATTTTCTGCCCGCTTGACCGGCGATCGGTGGCCGTTTCGAGGTTTATTAAATATCATTTATTTAGAGTGCAATCATCAGCGCTTTTCTGTAAGCTGCGCGCCATCCAGAACGTTACTTCTAGCCATTTACGCAGACCTTTTTTTTCGTCGGCGGTAATGGTACTGTCGAAAAAACCACCAACACGTTTACTGCGCCTGACGATCCCGATCCAGTCCCTGTGTTTGGCAGTTCAAACACGCCGTTAAACAGTTAGAGCACACATTGCGATGGCAACAATGCCATCGGCTGCGCGCCGTCCACCGATGATCTGTAGGTGGCGGTGGCAGACGTTGTTTGTTTCGATGCCCCGCGGGGTCAGGCGAAGCACCGATAAAACCATAGCCCCAAGCGATGCAGTCGTGGCGCGGGGGCGTTACACAATCTGGCCGCGATGCTGATAAAGACGGTCCAATACACAACGGAGAGATACCCTGCCAATGTTTGAGTTTCATCTAAATAAAGTAGCCACCTTCAAAAATGACCTGCTGTCTGGCTTGACGGTGGCGTTGGCGTTGGTGCCCGAGGCCGTTGCCTTTGCCTTTGTGGCGGGCGTAGACCCGCTGGTTGGTTTGTATGCCGCGTTTATGGTGGGCTTGATTTGCTCGTGCATCGGCGGTCGTCCCGGCATGATTAGCGGCGCTACCGGTGCGCTGGCCGTCGTGATGGTGTCACTGGTTGCCCAGCATGGGGTTGAATACCTCTTTATTACCGTGGTGTTGATGGGCCTGCTGCAAATTACCGCTGGTGTCTTGAAGCTGGGGAAGTTTATTCGCATGGTGCCGTACCCGGTGATGTTGGGATTTGTTAACGGTTTAGCGATTGTGATTTTTCTCGCGCAAATGAGCCAGTTTGGCGAGCCGGGACAGCCGGGTTGGTTGGAGAACACGTTTTTACAGGGCAGCATGATCGACGTGGCATGGTTGCGGGGCGAGCAGATGTACATGCTTGTTGCACTGGTGTTTACGACCATGCTGATTATCCATTTTTTACCGCGCTTGACCAAGGCGGTACCCTCATCGCTGGTGGCAATTTTGGTGGTTACCGGCCTGGTGTTGGGTTTGGATTTAAATACCAAGGTGGTGGGTGATGTGGCCTCGATTGGCGGTGGATTACCCCACTTTAGCATTCCGGATGTACCCTTTAATTTACAAACGCTGTGGATTATTTTGCCTTACGCGATCATCTTGGCGGCGATTGGCTTGATTGAATCTCTGCTCACGTTGCGCCTGATCGATGAAATCACCCAGACGCGCGGTCGCGGCAATCGGGAGTGCATAGGGCAGGGCGTGGCCAACACCGTGACCGGATTTTTTGGCGGCATGGGCGGCTGTGCGATGATTGGCCAGAGCATGATCAATGTTAATTCGGGCGGCCGCGGACGGTTTTCGGGTATTAGTGCGGCGCTATTTTTACTGTTATTTATTTTGGTAGCCTCGCCGTTGATCGAGAAAATACCCTTGGCCGCATTGATTGGCGTGATGTTTATCGTTGTTATTGGCACCTTTGAAT
>CALGJN010000310.1:0-1594 GCA_937920185.1 uncultured Cellvibrionales bacterium
GCACGCGCAGCACGCCGTCCATTCCTCCCGCAAAAATCTTGCCGCTAATCACAGAGATCGCCTGGCCAATTCCTGGATCGCAAAAATTCCTACCCGAGCACACATTCGGCGCGGCAGAATACCAGAGTATCTCGCCGGTCTCTGCGTCTAACGCGTGCAACCCAGGCCGCGCAGGCATATCGTATTCTCGGCCGTCGGGACCATCGCTGATCGGCACAAAAATCTTGCCGTTGTTGGCCGCCATGCCGAAGTGCACGCCGCCTTGAATACCGCCTCTGCCCACCCGAGTGCTCCAAACCAACTCGCCCGTTTGCGGATCGACTGCGTGCACATCGCCGGACTTTTGACCGCCAACAACCAGTTCTCGCCCGCTATTGGTAGTGGTCAACAGAGTTCCGGCGCCAAAGTCAAAATCCGGGCCGTCTTCCTCTGGACAACTCTGCGGGGTGCGCGTGTCGCAGGCGGTGTTCCAAGCATCGCCGGCCAGAGCTTGGTAGATCCAATTGACCTTGCCGGTACCCAAGTCCATGGCAAAGATCGCGTCCGACGTATGATCGGCCGGCGATGACATATTTTCGCCAGTGCCGACATAAAGTTGATTGCGCGCAACATCGATAGTCGGGCTATTCCAGACGGTTGAGCCCGATGGGCCATACATATCAGTCCCCGCCGCGTTCACCGATTGCAATGTCGGTGGATTGGGCACGGTGTAGGTTTTCCACAACCGTTGGCCATTGGCTACATCGTAGGCAACCACCGATCCACGGCCGGTGCAGCACTCGTATTCGGGGTTCACCGCGAGCGAGACCTCCAGCGACGAAACCGGCACATAGAGCACCCCTGCGTGCAGCGCCGGCGCACCGGTGATTGTCGCGCTGGGATGACTGTCGGCACGATCTCGCCAGATCAGGGCGCCAGATTTGGCGTTCACGGCGTAGACATTACCAATCGTGTCACCGAAATATATTTTCGCTATCGCCTGGTTGTCGCCACGCTCCCAGGGATCGATAGAGATACCCGTGCGAACCTCGCCAACGGTTTGAAAGTGCCAAACCTGGCACCCGCTACGCTGGTCTAACGCATAGACACCACCACTGTGACTGCCGACATACAGAAGACCTGCGGCAAACGTAGGCTGCGACCGCAGGCGATTAGCACCTGGCATTTCGATTGCCCACAGCGGTTGCAAGCGACTGATACCATCCTCAGTGACGCCAGATTGCCACGTCGACCAATTGCGCTGGTTGCCTTCAGCACCCCAATTGATGTGCGCAGGCGGATCGTCGCTAGCAAATTTAAGTGACTTCTCGCACTGGGGGATCTGCGCCACCGTTGCGCTCCCCATCGGCTGTCCACCCAAAAATTCAGCGACTTCACGGCGCTCACGATCACTCAGACCGGCGGCCTGGGCCATCATAATGCCCTGGGTTATTGACGAATAAATTGCCTCTGGGGTCTGTAAATAGAGCATCTCTCGGTGCGGCGCTTTTTTAACCGCTCCCTCGTGGCAAGAAGCGCAGGCGCGGTCGTAATGCTGCTTACCCGGCAGTGCCAGTCGAGCGGCCCATTGATCCATTATCGCCTGGGTTCCGAC
>CALGJN010000311.1:0-1331 GCA_937920185.1 uncultured Cellvibrionales bacterium
ACCATGATTGCGAAGATCGACATTCAGCGTCCTGAAGTTTTCGCCAAGAGCCCTCGCCACCGACCCCAAGTTGCCCAACGAGCCAAACATGCCGTGCATCAGTACCACCGCCGAACCGCTGCCCCGCTCGCGGTGATTGAGTAGCATAGCGCTCATTTAGATGACTCAGCTCGAGCGCGCAATTGACGGTACTTGTGTTTATTTTTTTTACCTTTGGCGTAGAGGGCCGGCCGCAACAGGCGTCGCAATGCCGGAAAGAGGTAGCTCATCGCGCTCAATTTTCCGCTCGCCGCGGGCATCGCTATCTCGTTTCGAGGTCCCCTGGCGAGCGCCATTACGGCTTCGGCGACTTGCTCTGCGCTACTCATTGGCTGTGAAAACACGATATCTTCCACCGCGTCCATGTCGTCCATAATAAATCCCGTATCAATTGGCCCCGGCGATACCACCCCCACTTGCACACCACTGCCGCGCAGTTCGTCGGCAATGGCAAAGGCAAAGGCACGCAAACCGGCCTTGGTTCCCGAGTAAGTCGCTGCGCCTGCCAGGGGTGACATCCCAGCGAGCGAGCCGACCATGACGATCGCACCCGACCCAGCGCGGCGCATCAATGGCAGTGCCGCAGTCGATAGGTACATGGGGGCGCGAATATTGACATCTGCCATCTGCGCAACAGCTCGCGCAGGTATTTTTTCCAAGGCGCCGCGCTGATGCATACCGGCGTTGTTGACCAGCACATGCAGCTCGCCAAAGGTCGCCTGCGCCTCAGCTAGCAGCGCATCACACTGCGCGAGATCGGCAACGTCAGTCGGCACACCGATGACCCTTGTCTGAGTGCGCAGTTCATTGACCATCGCTTCCAGCGCCTCGACACCGCGTGCAGCCAACACCAGGTTGGCACCCGCCGCGGCAAATGCTCTGGCGCAGGCAGCCCCGACACCGGCTGACGCGCCAGTAATCACCACCGTCTTGTCGACAAACCCATCGATCATATGCATTCTCCCATTAGCCCTTAAGTAATAAATTATACGCCATTCATCAGCTGTTTTTATCCAGTAGAGCCTCGAGCGCAATCCCCAACTCGGGGTACTGAAAGCGAAAATCAGTAGCCAATAGTGCCTCCGGTAACACGCATTGCCCTTGCAGTAATAGCTCGTCAGCCATTTCGCCAAATAGCACACGCGCCATCACCGCAGGCATTGGCAGCGCTGCTGGTCGCCGCAACGCGCGACCCAACTCACGACTGAACTGACGATTGCTCACCGGCGTAGGTGCGGTGGCATTCACCGGCCCACTGAGCGTCGAGTGATCTATGCAATGTTTGATTAAAG
>CALGJN010000312.1:0-1715 GCA_937920185.1 uncultured Cellvibrionales bacterium
GTTATGCGCGACCGAGGCATCAAGCGCGCCGGCCCATATCGCGTCACGCAGATTATGGCCAGTACCGTGTCGGCCTGCGTTGCCACTCCGTTCAAAATCAAGGGAGTTAACTATTCCATCGCCTCGGCATGTGCCACTAGCGCCCACTGTATCGGGCACGCGCTGGAGCTCATTCAAATTGGTAAACAAGATATTGTTTTTGCAGGCGGTTCTGAAGATATGCATTGGTCAATGGCCGGCATGTTCGATGCGATGGGGGCGTTGACCAGTAAGTACAATGATACTCCGGCGATTGCATCGCGCGCCTATGACGCCGACCGCGATGGTTTCGCCCCAGGCGCCGGCGCCGGTTGCTTGGTCATCGAGGAGCTTCAGCATGCGCTCGACCGCGGAGCCAATATCCTTGCCGAAATCACCGGTTATGGTGCCACTTCTGATGGTGCAGATATGGTTGCCCCGTCTGGCGAGGGCGCAGAACGGTGTATGCGCATGGCTATGGAGACTACCTCGGGGCCGATCGATTACATCAACACCCACGGTACCAGCACACCCGTGGGCGACATCGCCGAACTTGGTGCAATACGCAACACCTTCCCCGAAAACTGTCCACAGATCAGCTCCACCAAGTCGCTCTCTGGCCATGGCCTAGGTGCAGCGGGCGCGCACGAAGCGATTTATTGCCTACTGATGATGGAAGCTGGATTCGTGACTGCCTCCTGCAATATCGACAATTTAGACGAACAGGCCGCCGATTTGCCAATCTTGTTAAACACCGAACACCGACGCCTAGAGCGCGTCATGTCGAACAGCTTTGGCTTTGGCGGAACCAATGCAACGCTAGTGATGGAACGCTTTACCGGCTAAAAAACAGCCAGTTTTGGCCTATCTATCAATAAATAAGCGCTCATATCTCAGATAATGACAGCACAAAAAAAGCGGCTCAAAAGCCGCTTTTTTTGTGCTCATCGAGCAAGGCAACCCTAAACAGGATCTCCATAACAGGTTTTACTTACGGCTAAGCCCTACAACGCCGCTAAAATCGCTTCGGCGCTACTTGCATCAACCGCCGCTTCATCGATGTTTAACAGGCTGACAACGCCATCGTCGACGATCATAGCAAACCGTTGACTGCGCACGCCAAGGCCCCAGGCCTTGCCGTCGAGCTCAAGCCCCAAAGCAGCAGTGAAATCGCCATTACCGTCAGCCAACATTTGTAAGTGCTCGGCATTGCTCGCCTTGCCCCAAGCATTCATAACAAACACGTCATTGACCGACATGCAGGCGACAGTATCGACGCCGCGCGCCTTGATATCATCGACGTGAACCACAAAACCGGGCAAGTGAGCCTCGGAACAAGCCGGAGTGAAGGCTCCGGGTACCGCAAATAAAACAACTTTTTTACCGCTAAAAAGAGCTGCGGTGGTCATCGCTTCGGGCCCCTTCTCACCCATGACAGTGAACGCACCTTCCGGGATTTTATCACCCACTTTAATCGTCATCTCGTTACCTCTCAATTATTTAAAAGAATACTGTTACCGACCGTACTTAATGCATCAATCGGCATGAATTATACTACATAAAAAGGTGCTAACTTGACCGCTCTAAAGTCCATAACAAAACCGTCAATCAACAACCGTTGATCCGAGCATGCTCGTTCGGCTAGAACGGAATGTCGTCGTCAAAACCCTCAAACCCCTGGCCTCCACCTGCATTGT
>CALGJN010000313.1:0-14086 GCA_937920185.1 uncultured Cellvibrionales bacterium
CCGTTGACCGAAACGCGCCCCGCAGTAATCCATTTTTCTAATTCACGCCGCGAGCCTAGACCCGCCGTAGCGAGCATTTTTTGCAGTTTTTCACTCATCTGAGATTCCAGTGGTAGGTTTGGCGGTCACGGTCATAGCGGCCTCTGCAACCTCTAGAGGTAACTGTGGATTCTGGGAATCGGCGCTGGGTGCCGCTGCGCTGCGTGCCAACGCAAGCTCTAATTCGGGATCTAACTCGGCAAAATCCTTGATCTGCCCAAGCGCCGGTAATTGCTGTAGGCTCTTCAAATTAAAATAATTTAAAAACTGTTTGGTCGTCGCATACAGTGCCGGTCGCCCGGGCACGTCGCGATGACCGACCACCGCAATCCACTCGCGCTCTTGAAGGGCCCGGATAATGTCTGAACTGACCGCCACTCCGCGGACCAATTCAATATCGCCACGGGTCAATGGCTGACGATAGACGATCAACGCCAGCGTCTCGAGCATGGCACGGGAATAACGCTTCGGCTTTTCCTCCCACAGTCGATTAATCCACGGTGCCAATTCGTCGCTGACCTGAAACCGAAAGCCACTGGCAACCTGCACGACATCATAACCTCTGCCTCGACAATCGGCCTGAATGTCTTCAATCGCTGCGCGCAATTGATCGCGAGGCGGGCGTTCGTCGTCGGCGAATAATTTTTCTAACTGAGAAATATCCAGCGGCCTGCCGGCGGCTAACAAAGCGCCCTCGACAATCTTTTTGATCAAATCAGTATTCATCTGGTCTTGGCCGTGATGTGGATTGGTCCAAAGGACTCGGTCTGTACAATGTCAATCAAGGACTCCTTTATCAACTCCATCACCGCCAAAAAGGTGACCACCACACCATGCCGCCCCTCACCCGGTGTGAACAGGCTCTCAAAAGAGGCAAATGACTGCCTGCCAAGGCGTCGCAAAATATCTGACATCCGTTCGCGCGTCGACAGTGTTTCAAATTCAATTTGATGACTTTCGTACATTTCGGCGCGCTGCAAAACCACCGCAAACGCCGTTAAAATATCGCGCATATCGACCTCTGGATGGGGTCTACGTTGATCCCGATCCGGCACCTCGGCGCTCGCTTGGTAAATATCTCGACCAAGCCTCGGCATTTGATCTATATCCTCCGCAGCGCGTTTAAACCGCTCGTACTCCTGAAGGCGCTTGATCAATTCGACTCGAGGATCCTCCGCCTCCTCTTCATCTGACGATTGGCGAGGCAACAGCATCCGCGACTTAATCTCTGCCAACATCGCTGCCATCACCAAATAATCCGCCGCCAGTTCCAGTTGGATGTCCTGCATCAGCTGTATATAGCCCATGTACTGGCGCGTAATCTCAGCCACGTCGATATCCAAGATATCAAGATTTTGACGCCGAATAAGATACAGCAATAGATCCATCGGCCCCTCAAAGGCCTCGAGGATGATCTCTAGAGCATCTGGAGGAATATACAAATCTCTCGGCAGTACCGACACCGCCTTGCCCTGCACAACCGCAAATGGCATTTCATCCTGCTGCGGCACAGTGCCCACCAGTGGGGCTTTGGCAGCCGCCGCGAGCTCGGTTTGATTGGTTGGCTGCGCCTTACTGACCACGGTTAGAGTCCGTTTTATGCATGCTGCTTAAGAGTCACAGCTAAGTGTGCTTGCAGTATACCCAAGATCGCGGTTGGCGACGAGGTGATTATCCCCGCCAACGATTATCCCAGCGAACTAAAATCAGCCATACCCTGACGCACCAATCGCGGTGCCGCATCGGTCAAGTCAACGACCGTGGTTGGCTCTATACCGCAATAACCGGCGTCGACAATTGCGTCGACATGGGCCGCCATGCGCTGCTTTATTTCATGGGGATCGGACAATCCAAATTCATCGTCCGGTAGAGCAAAGGTCATGCTCATAAGGGGCTCATCAAGCGTCGATAACAATGCTTGAACGACCGCATTATTCGGCACTCTGACGCCCACTGTCTTGCGCTTGGAATGCAGTAGTCGCCGAGGCAACTCGGATGAGGCCGCCAGTAAAAAGGTAAAGGGTCCGGGGGTGTTCGCTTTTAATAGCCTAAAATTACTGTTATTGACCTTGGCGTAAACGGCGATTTCAGAGATATCTCGACACAACAAAGTGAAATTGTGATCTTTGTCTAACTCGCGCAGGGCGCGCATTCTCTCCATGCCGCGCTTATTGGAAATTTGACAACCGACGGCATACACCGAATCGGTGGGATAGATCACCACGCCACCGGCACGAATAATATCGACCACTTTTTTGAGTAACCGCGGTTGTGGATTGTCCGGATGTATATCGAAATATTGACTCACTGTTGCCTGCCTTAACTGGGTGCCACTGATCGTCGATATTGTCTCACAAGCTCACCGACAATGGTGGCCCAGCAATGACATTAACAACCGCAAAGTGCGTGTAATCCATGTTTGGTAATTTCCCCAGACTATTATCAAACCCCGCCAAAAAAGTTACACTGCGCCCCGACTAAAAACCGACTGACGAAACCACCGCCACTAACAAACTGAGCAAACACACACCTATGAATCACCCCAATCCCGACAGCGATGGGTATACCAAGATGGAGACGCAGTCCGACAGCGTCCCTGCGGAGAGCCTTTGGCTCAATCTGCTATTTAACTTGCTAATACCCAACGGCATACTTATTGCCCTTAGCGATGACCAGTACCTGGGCATCAAGTTCGCCATTGTGTTGGCGGTTTTATTTCCAGTCAGTTACGGCGTGCGTGACTTTATGAGGCGCGGCAAATACAATTTTTTCTCCGCCCTTGGAATCGTCAGTGTGCTGTTCACTGGCGGCGTTAATTTACTCGAATTGGATGCCTCTTACATCGCCATCAAGGAGGCGGCAATCCCGGGACTATTCGGTCTTGCGACACTGCTATCATTAAAGACATCGAAGCCGGTTATCCGCATGCTGATGCTCAACGACACCCTGTTTGAAGTCGATAAAGTTGCTGCAGAGCTCGAAAAAAACGGGCGAACTGACGAATTTAACCGTCTTTTGGTGAACAGCTCGTGGATTTTAGCCGGCGGGTTTTTACTGTCTTCGATCCTCAACTACGGCCTCGCCAAAGCACTTTTAACCGCCACTCCGGGTACGGTTGCGTTTAACGAGCAACTGGGCACCATGCAGTTTCTTAGTTTCCCGGTGATAGTGCTGCCGTCGATGCTCATCCTGTTCGCCAACCTTTTTTACCTAGTGCGCGGAATGACCCGTCTGACGGGTCTACCCTGGGAAGACCTATTGAAAAATAACCAGGCGTCTTGAACCATGCGCTACGCAATAAATTACCAAAGCCATCCCGAGACTGGTGCATTGCGCTCAACCGCCAGAGCGGAGCACTTAAAGCGAGTGCAGCAACACAAGGATCTTGGCCAACTGCTAGTGGCCGTCCCTACCCGGCCATCGATAACATCGAATCGGGCGACGCGGGCTTTACCGGCCGCTTGATCATCGCTGATTTGACCTCGCTTGAAGAGGCGCGCGCCTAGGCCGAGGCTGATCCCTATCGCACCGCGGGCGTATACAGTAAAATAGCAGTAAAACCGTTTAAAAACGTCCTCCCGCAGCTGATTGTAACGCTACCAGTTATCTTTTGCGCTCGGTAAGGGTATCATCGCGAATCGAAATTTAACTTCGGAAAAATTACATGCGGCACATACATTTAGCTCTGGGAATACTGGCAGCAACGCTCCACATGGGGGCAGTGGCTCAGGAAACCGAAACTTTTCCAGACGACGCTAGCTTTGATGAAATGGTCGAGCGCAGCAAGCTCGCCGAGGAAAATCCTCCAGCGAGCACGCCAACCACGCAAATTAACAGCGCTGCCGAGCGCGCGTTGGGGCAGGTGGCGACGCCCGATACTGCGGCACTCACCGAGCCGCGTCAACAAGCAAATCCAGCCGACGCTGACCCAGCCAATACACCGCGGCCAAGCCAAACCGATAACCGTCAAACGGCGCCCACGGTAGCGAGCGAAATATCTGCCCCAGCGGCCGTCGAAGATGTTGTCCCAGAGGTGCAAGAACCCGAGCGCGGCTATATCAGCGACAAATTTTACGTACCGATAAGAAGCCTCCCAAGTGCCAACGGACGAGTCGTCCACAATGGGTTGAAGAGCGGTACCCCACTCACCGTTCTGAGCATCCAGGACGACTGGGCGCGCATTCGCACCGATCTCGATCAACAGGGGTGGATCCAAGCGCGCTTCGTTTCCAAAAAACCCATTGCACGCACTTTGCTGGTCGAAAAAGAGCAAGCCTACAAAGTCCTCGATCAACGCTATAATGAGCAGAAGTCCACACTGGCCAAACTGCGCGAACAACTTGCCTCGCGAGATACCGACCTCGGCGAAGTCAACGGCGAGTATCAGGCCCTAAAAACGCAACTCAATGCGTTTGCAGGCAACGGAGGCGACCCAACTATGTTCAACGATCAAATCCAGTCCCTGGTGGAACAGAATCATCTGCTGACCCAAGAAAACGACGTATTAAAAGCACGGTTAACCGATTTTGATAGCGATGAATTTCATCGCTCCTTTTTATATGGCGCCTTTGCGGTATTTTTGGGTGCGATACTGAGCGTGCTAATTCCCAAACTACGCGGCAGAAAACGCCTCGCTGGATGGCAGTAATGCGCCCGTATGCAGCAATCCGTAAAGGCATTTTGGCGCTGCTTACAAGCGTTACAGCAATCGCCACGGTGATACCGGCACACGCCGACAATCCGCAAGTTGAATTGGTCACCGAACGTGGAACAATGATCGTTGAACTCTATGCAGAACGGGCCCCAGTTAGCGTCGCGAATTTCATTTCACTAGTCAACAACCACCATTATGACGGCCTCATATTTCATCGCGTTATCAGCGGATTTATGATTCAAACGGGCGGCTTTAGCTTTGATATGACCCCTCGTGAACCCGATACCGATAACATTGCCAACGAGTCCACTAACGGCCTGACAAACAAACGCGGAACGCTGGCGATGGCGCGCACCAACGACCCCAATAGCGCTCGAGCCCAATTTTTTATCAATCATCGCAACAATTCGTCGCTTAATATGCGCGGTGATAGCGCTGGGTACGCGGTGTTTGGCAAAGTTGTTGAGGGGATGCGCGTGGTCGACGCCATCGCTCGGGTGCGCACCGGCAATCATGGCCCCTATCAGAACGTTCCGCTCGAGCCGATTCGAATTCTGACCGCTAAATTGCTCAACCCCGACGCCTGGATCGCCACCGGCACCGGCGACACCACCGTGGAACCCTCATTTGAACGTCCTATTCCAATCCGTTAAAGCATGCCGTCAGAGCGGTGTGCAATGCGGCGCGCTATCTAACCCCTTTAGCGGGCGTCCACAGGCGCTCAAGCAGAGCAGTTTATGACCGCACTCAGCATCAACCTTAACAAAATTGCGCTACTTAGAAATTCACGGCCGGGTAACTATCCTAGTGTCACCGCGCATGCACAGTTGTGTATCGATCACGGAGTACAGGGGATCACCGTTCACCCACGACCCGATCAGCGGCATATAAGACCCAGCGACGTGCGCGAGCTGGCCGATTTAGTAACCCCGCTCGAGCAGGTCGAATTCAATATCGAGGGCAATCCCTTGGCCCCGCCCAACGGTAGTTATCCTGGACTACTCGCACTGGTTGAGCAGACTACCCCGGACCAATGCACCCTCGTTCCGGATAGCGATAGTCAATTAACCTCGGATCACGGCTTTGATCTGTCGTCAAACAGCGACCCATTGGCGAGTATAATTACTCAACTCAAAGCCATGGGCGTGCGCGTCAGTTTGTTTATGGATCCTGATCCAAAACAGATTGTCCGTGCTGCAGAACTTGGCGCGGATCGGATCGAGCTGTATACCGGGCCCTACGCCGAAGCCTGGGGTAGCGAGCGCTTACAAACCGTCTTTCAACGCCATCTTGAAGCTGCCACATTGGCCGACTCGCTCGGTTTGGGTGTCAATGCCGGTCACGATCTGAACTTAATCAATCTTGCGCACTACGCGTCGATCAATCAATTGTTGGAAGTCTCCATCGGACACGCCTTTACCGTCGACGCGCTACAGCTCGGCATGCCCAGTGCTGTGCGCGCCTATCTAGACGCGCTGAGCCGGAGCTAAGTGCAGATGCCGATATCGCCTGTGCTGTCATGTATAGGGGCGGGGCGTCTTGGCAGCACGCTGTGTAAACTGTTGGCCCAGCAGGTAACGATTGGGCAGATACTCAATAGCACCGCCCTATCCTCTCAGCAAGCCGTAGAATTTATCGGCACCGGCGACCCAGTCGACAATCTCAATCAACTGAAAGCAGCCGACATTTGGCTAATCGCGACACCCGACGAGGCGATAGCGACGAGTTTTAAGAGCTTGCAAGCAACCGCCATACTGCGACCTGGAGACCTCGTATTTCACTGCAGTGGTGTGCTCGACTCGACCATCTTGACTGGCTCATTAATGTCCTGCGCTTCGCTTCATCCGCTGCACAGCTTCGCAGAACCGCAGCGCTCGGTGGATTCCTTCCATGGCACACCGTGCGCCATGGAAGGCGACAGCGCTGCCCTGGCCAAACTGAGCGCGCTGTTTAGCACCATTGGCGCGCGGCCCTTCGAGATCAATCGCGATCAAAAAGCTCTCTATCATGCAGCCGCCGTAATGTCCTGTAATTACTTGGTGACGCTACTCGATATCGGCGACAATATTCTCCAAGCCGCTGGCCTTGAGCAGTCAGAATCCACCGATAGCCCGCTGCGACCCCTTATAGAGCAAACCTTGCAGAACTACTATGCAAGTTCCGCGCAGCGCGCTCTGACCGGGCCCATCGCCCGCGGCGACCACGACACCGTCGCAGCTCACCTCAACGCCTTGCAGACCTCGTCCGTCGGCCAGCCGGTCTGGCCCGACGTCTACCGTTCTCTGGGACTTGCGAGCGTTGCTCTGGCGCGCCGGGGAAAGCTTGCAGGTAGTGCGCCACTTGAGCGCATCGAAAAACTATTACAAACTGATAAAACACTGTAAAAACGCCCATGAATCAACGCAAACAAGCCCCCAAACCACCCGACAGCATTGCCTACAAGCAGAAAAAGGCCTTCTTTGACAATTTGATCACAGTCTATGGTCGTAATACTTGTAGCGAGGTGCTGCGCGATCCGCAACTAAAGGTGTATCGATTGCATCTCGCCGATTCAAACCGCAGCAGCGCGGTGATAGAACAGCTAGTCAATCTAGCCAAGCGTCGGGATATAGAAATTTGCCATCACAGTCGCGCGCAGCTTGCGCATATTTCGCGTAACAGCAAACAAGATCAAGGGGTTGCTTGTGATATCGAGCACCCCGGTTATCGCCACTACAGCGAGGTGATCGATCAACTCCCCGTGCATTCGGCAACCCGCTTGATCGCTCTTGATGGAGTCACCAACCCGCAAAATCTTGGCATGATCATTCGCAGCGTGACCGCCAGTAAGGTTCACGGCCTGCTACTGCCCGCCAAGGGCAGCGCCGAAATATCACCCCTGGTGATCAAAGCCAGCTCCGGCACGCTTTTTAAGAGCAACATTTTGCGCTGTGAACAGCTCGACAGCGCGCTTTTGGATTTCCAGCGACGTGGTTATGACGTCGCCGTGCTCGACGCTGGAGCCGATTGCAATATCGACGCCTTTTCACCCACGGCGCCGACCATTTACGTGCTGGGCAACGAGACTGAGGGCGTGAGTGCGAGCATTGTAAATCGCGCAGACCACCGGCTGAGTATTCCAATGCAGCGCGGTGTTGAATCGCTCAATGTCGCCGTCACTGCGGCGCTGGTTGCCTTTATGACCTCTTGATATCGACCGTCGTCGCGCCATCCCCGGTTACCAGCCCCCAAAGCGGCGATTTTAAAGCCGCCACCGCCGCCACCGCCATGGTCGCAACCGCGATACCGACAAACGCCTGGGTAATGCCAAATTGTTCTATGGCGGCGCCACACAGCCAAGCGCCGACGGGGGTGCCGCCGCAAAGGCACAGTTGATACACGGATACCGCTCGAGCGCGATGAGATTTTGCCACTTGATTGTGAAGAATAGTCCGTCCGAGAACCATCGATAATCCAGACGAAAAACCCCACAAAAAAATGGTCGGCAAGAGCAACCAAAAACTCGCACTCAACGCGGTCAGTGCAAACAAGCTACCGCGCCAAAAAAAGCTGACAATCATTGATTTACCAGGCCGAGTAAACGTTTGAGTCTGCCGCATAACGCCCAAGTTGGCCACTACCACACCCAAAGTGAACAGTATTTGCAACATCGCGATTAGGAAGGCGCCGCCATCATAAACTTGGTGGGCGAGCACCGGAATGCCGACTAAAAATACACCAAAAGGTAATACACCGGTGGCAAACACCAAATACAGTAGATGCAGCAACCGGCGATCGTCGCGAAACAGTGCCAGCCCCTCGTGCAATTCTCCCCACGGATCGCGAACGCTAGCGCTAGCGTCCTCCTCCTCAGGCACGCGCGGATGGCTGCGGCGTATCAACAGTGCGGTCAGGACAAACATCACCACCTGTATCCAAACCAGCGCCATCAGGTCGATATAGCCCAGCAGGCCGGCGAACGCAAAACCGAGGCCCTGAGCGATAAATTTAACCACCAGCACCTTGGCCACCGATTGGTGCATCACTGCGCTGTCCGTATAGGCCAATAAACTCTCTCTGGCCGGCTGGACAAACGCGGTAATGGAGCCAAACGCCAGCCCGAAACCGATCACTAGTGCCGTGCTTAGATGGCCTCTGGCGACAGCCCAAAACAATAGCGCCAGTGGCACCAAATACAGCAGGTATAACAGCGAGAGCCAGGAGCCTCGATGACGACCATCGGAGATCACCCCGCCGGGAAGAATAAATAGCAGGTTCGGCAGCAACAGCGCCATCTGCGCCAGACCAAGATCACTCGGCGAGCCTTCGAGAATGCCGACGACCAACCATGGATAAAGTACCGTATGCACACCGGTGGCCATGTTACTGGTGCCAATAGCACCGAGGTAGTGGGTAAACGAAAATACCGCTTTACTCATCGTCGTCACCACGGCGGAATTTGGCAAGCAACCACGCCATGAGTAAAGAGAGACAGGCGACTGACGCGGCCAGCAATAAAACGCCGGCCAGATTGCTCAACAGTTCAACAACGGGTAGGCGATAGAGTCTGACCGCCATCACCAAAAACGCTGCGCAAGCCAGCATCGAGCAATACCAAACAAATTTTTGCTTCATAGCTGCACCCGTGTCCTGCAACAACGTCGGTCGTATTGAGCTAAGGAACTCAACCTAAAAATTGCGCTGCAGTTGCAAAAATGCAATGAATTGCTGCTCGTCCATGGTCGGAATATCCAAACTCTCGGCCTTGCGGAGCTTGGAACCCGCGCCCGGCCCGGCCACCAATTGCGAGGTCTTGGCAGATACCGATCCGGCCACTTTGGCGCCCAAGCCAAGCAAGGCATCTTTAGCCTCGGCACGGCTCATAATCTGCAAGCTGCCGGTCAGCACCCAAGTTTGGCCGTGCAGCGGTTGCTCGGCCCGCTGGTCGACCGCCTCATTGGGCCAGATGACGCCTGATTCTTGCAGCGCTGACACGATCGCTAAGGCATCTGGATTGGAGAAAAAATTGCCTATATGCCGCGCCACGATGGGCCCAATGCCGTCGATCTCCAACAGCGCCTCGGGCGACGCATCGATTAACGCCTCTAGCGATCCAAAACTGTTTGCTAGAATTTGTGCGCTGCCCTCGCCGACCTCTCTAATACCTAGCGCGAACAAAAATTTTGCAAGGCTCGTTTGTTTGCTGTTCTCGATCGCAACCAGCAAATTAGTCGCCGATTTTGCTGCCATTCGCTCAAGCGGTAGCAACTGGCTAACGTCTAAACTATACAGATCGACCACCGAGTGAATACGTTTGGCATCCACCAGTTGCTCCACCAGGCGATCACCCAAGCCATCGATATCCATGGCACGGCGCGATGCGTAGTGCTTTATCGCCTGTTTGATCTGCGCCGAACAAAACATGCCGCCGGTACAGCGCGCCACCACCTCGCCGGTCAACTGTTCCACTGGCGAGTGACACACCGGGCAACAATCGGGAAACTTCACCGGAACGGCATCGACCGGACGTTTTTCAACCATCACTTTAGCTATCTGGGGGATCACATCGCCGGCACGGCGGACAATCACCATATCGCCAACGCGCGCATCCAAACGGGCTATTTCGTCAGCATTGTGGAGCGTCGCATTGCTCACCGTAACACCGCCGACAAAAACTGGCTGTAAGCGCGCTACCGGTGTGATGGCGCCGGTTCTACCGACTTGAAATTCGACCGCAATTAATTGCGTCATCTCCTCCTCGGCGGGAAACTTTCGAGCGATGGCCCAGCGCGGCGAGCGCCTAACGGTTCCGAGACGACGCTGAAATTCTAAATCATTGACCTTGTAGACTATGCCATCGATATCATAGGGTAGTGCGGGACGCTGGATTGCCAGGTCGCGATAGTACTGTTCGCAGTCATCAATATCGGCCGCCAAATGAACGTGGGGGTTGATCATAAACCCTAATACACCGAGATATTGAAGCATCTCTAAGTGGGTTGACGGCTGCCATTGCGCGTCAATTTCACCGACACCGTAGGCGCACATCTGCAGTGGTCGAGCTGCGGTAATTTTTGGGTCTAACTGGCGCAGGCTGCCCGCTGCGGCATTGCGCGGATTGACAAAGGTCTTCTCCCCACCGGCAATTGCGGCCGCGTTAAACCGATCAAAGCCATCCCGCGGCATATAGACTTCACCGCGTACTTCGAGTAATTTCGGCACCGACTCACCCTGTAAACGCAGCGGGATCGAACGAATAGTTCTGGCATTTTCAGTGATATCTTCACCCACTGCACCATCGCCGCGGGTAGCCGCCCTGTCGAGTACACCGTCGCGATACAGTAGACTAATCGCCACACCGTCTAACTTCGGCTCACAGGCATACGCGACGCTATCGCGGCGCGCCAAACGCTCATTGACGCGGCGTCCAAACTCCTGCAGTTCAGCTGCATCAAAGGCGTTATCCAACGACAGCATGGGGCGTGTATGGGCCACCTGATTGAATTCGGCAAGCGCCATGCCGCCAACTCGTTGCGAGGGTGAATCGGCGTCGACTAAATCTGCATAACGTGCCTCTAACGCGCACAACTCATGCATTAACCGATCGTACTCGGCATCCGGAACCGAAGGATCGTCGAGGACATAGTAGCGATGGTTGTGCTGCTGCAACTGACTGACCAGTTGTCGATAGTGGGCCGCCGCAGCCGGATCTACATCAATCATTCACAGGCGCCGCGCCGGCTCATGTTGCGGATCTTCGTCCGGCGGCTTCGCGGGCCCGCTGCCGACTGTGATCAATCGTCTGCCGGGTCATTGAACAGCGCGCCTCATCCATCACTTGTAGACGCAATTTGCCTGCAATAGACTCTGCCGCTGAGACCATTACGTCAAAAGCCGCGAGCGGATCGCCCACTTCATCGAGGTTCATAAACAGCGTTGCCCCGGGCGTGGTCATATCATCCATCGTGTTCAAATCGAAGGTGCCGGGGTTGAGCAGATTAGCCAAACTAAACAACACCGGGCCAGAGCCCTCATCGTCATTATGAAAATGGAAAATCCCCATCGCTCCATAGCGAAGACCTGCATCCAGTAATGCCTGTAAAAGGTCCTTACCGGAAACCACATCGCCTTTATCGGCCATTAGATGCACGATCATTACCTGCGGTTCGATCGAGGGCGAATCGTTACTTTTACCATCGCCGGTCGCATTCAGCGCTGACTCAGACCCGCCCGATGAGCCATCCAGGTCGATGCTGCCCTGCCGCGGTTGCCGAGTGGTAGCGTAACGTTCACTGATATCCCGATGACTGAGTAAAACATCCTCCATATCACCGCCAGATATATTGCGCACCCCAACCACTCGCGACTTACCGGACGGAAAGTCGCCGCTGAACATGTCTTCGACATCGTCTACCCCGGCGTTGCGTTTGGCAACTTCCTCGAGGCGAGTGGATGACATCTGCAAGTTTTCATAGCGATTGCGTTTTGCACGACGCATGCCGTCGAGAACTATGGCTATAAAAACCAACACGGCAACGGTAATTAAAATTTTACTGGATGCTAAAAATTCCATCTATGTGCGTGCCTTCATTGCGCAAATAAGTTTTCTATTGTAAGTCGCAGCGAAAAAAAAAAAAGCCTTTTTAAAGCTATCTAAGTTGATCCTGCAAGTTTCGCCGCCTCATTAACATCTACTGAGACGATTCTGGAGACGCCCGCCTCGTGCATTGTCACGCCCATCAACTGATTGGCCGCCTCCATAGAGATCTTGTTGTGGGTAATATAAATAAATTGTACCTGCGAAGACATTTCGCGAACCACTGCTGCATAGCGGCCAACGTTGGCATCGTCGAGCGGTGCATCGACCTCATCGAGCATGCAAAAAGGTGCCGGATTAAGCTTGAAAATGGCGAACACCATAGCGATCGCAGTCAGTGCTTTTTCGCCACCCGACAGCAGGTGAATGGAACTATTTTTCTTGCCGGGGGGACGCGCCATCAACGTGACCCCGGTGTCTAAAAGATCTTCGCCGGTAATTTCCAAGCACGCCTCGCCACCGCCAAACAACTTTGGAAACAATTCTTGAAGGTGCTGATTAACCATATCGAACGTGTCCTTGAAGCGCGTTCGGGTCTCGCGATCAATTTTATGTATGGCGCTTTGCAAGGTGGCCAGCGCATCCACCAACTCGTCATTTTGTCGATCCAAATAGGCCTTGCGCTCGGATTCCACCTGATATTCTTCGATCGCCGCCAAATTGATCGGGCCCAGTCGATGAATGCGTTTAGCCAGCAGTTCGAGCTCCTCTTCCCACTGCAGTAATTCGGCATCGTCCTCCAATGTTTTCAACAGCTCTTCCAAGTGCCCTTGATCGCCAACAATTTGTTCTTCGATGGTTCCACAAAGGGTCGAGAGCTCGCGCGCCGCGAGTCGCTCCGTCTCTAGTTGAGCGCCGACGGCTGTCAGCTCTAATTCAACTGCCGCGCGGCCTTTCTCTTGCTCGCGACGGCCGTGCTCAATCGCCTCGACAGCAGCTTTTGCGTCGCGCAACTCTTGCTCGGCGCGCAGTTGGCTAGCCAATTCGTTATCCAGATCCTGTTGTTGATCCTGCTCTGGCTCATCGCCATCGGCCACAGCCAATTCCTCGCGGCGCCGCTGCAAACGCAACACCTGCGCCTCTAGGCGGGCAATGCCGTCGGCAGCCGCTGTCCGCTGCACGCTCAAGCCGCCCACCTGAATACCCAGTTGCTCGCGCCGATCCCGCAGCTCGGTGAGTGCGTTGCGGCAATCATGCAGATGGGTCTGTAAATCACTGCGTCTTTCGCCAAGCACTGCACCTTGCTGGGCGTTACTGGCGACTAAATCACTCGCTTGGCGCAGCGCTTGCTGAGCCAAACCCAGATCGCTCTGCGCGCTAATTAACAACTGTGCAACCTCGTTGAGTTCTTTCTCAGCACGCTCCTTACGAGCTTTAAATTGCTCGATCTGGACTTCGAAGGCGCTCAACTGCGCGCGCGACTCCGCGTATTGGCGCTGCTGCTTATCGATGTTTGCAGCATTCTCTCGACCCGCCTCCTCCTCTGCCTGCAACGCTTGCTGATGCGCCTCGCGAGAGGCCTCTACCAGGCCCAACTGATCCTCGAGTTGGCGCGTATCGACGACTAAGGTTTGCAGTTCTTGCTTGCGTTTGAGCACGCCGACCGAGGTATCTACATCGCGCGCCATACGCAACCAATTAACCCCTAGCCATATGCCATCGCGCGTAACCACCGACTCGTGCGCTTGTAAGTTCCCACGCATTGCCAGCGCCGCGGATAGATCATCAACCGCAAAAATATGGCCCAGCAAGGTCGCCGCACTATCCCCTGCAACGAGACTCGCCAAACGCGGCGCTTGCTCTGCAGAAGCGGGTTC
>CALGJN010000314.1:0-2458 GCA_937920185.1 uncultured Cellvibrionales bacterium
GGGTGAAAAAATAATGACGCTTCTAGGGGCCAGTTTGGTTGCCGTAGGGCACTGGCTCAATTATCGCCTCTGCCAAGCGCAACAGCACAAAGACTGCGCCTGCGCTGCTGAAGAGAACAGTGGGGCTTAGATAACGCACTTGCGTTCGGTTAGCGTTGGTATTGATAATAGCGTGCTGCGCCCTAATGACCTGGTTTGATAGGGCGATTATGCACCAACGAGAGTGTCACCCATCATGATTGAATCGACCACATTCGCGAGCAATGAAACGCTCGACGGCAACGACGCTTGCTGCAGCGATACTACCTGCTGCCCACCCCAGCGCCCGGTTACGCGCATTGAGCCAAAAATTGGCCGCAACGATGCGTGCCCCTGCGGTGCCGGGCGCAAGTTTAAAAAATGTTGTGGCCAGCACCAATAACGGCCGGTCGCCTGTGAGCCCCTTCGCTGAGCCACCGCTGTCAGAGACTAGTCGATGAATTCTACCAACCAGCCGACTCGCCCGGTGCCGACCAATGTAATTAGCGGATTTTTGGGGGTCGGCAAGACCTCGGCTATCGTGCATCTGCTGAGTCAAAAACCCGCGCATGAACGGTGGGGGGTGCTGGTGAACGAATTCGGTGAAATCGGTGTGGACGGCAGTTTACTCGAGGGTCAATACGCCAAGGACGCGGGTATTTTTATTCGTGAAGTACCCGGCGGATGCATGTGTTGTACCTCGGGGTTCCCCATGGAAATTGCGCTTAGCCAACTGCTAGCCGTCGCAAGTCTCGACCGTTTGCTGGTTGAGCCTACCGGTTTGGGGCATCCAAAAGAAGTGCTAGAAGTGCTGGCCGCACCGCATTATCGCGACACATTGTTGCTGCAAAAAACCATGACGCTGATCGACGCAAGAAAACTGGCGCACCCACGCTACACAGATCATGCGACCTACAACCAACAAATAGAGGTGGCAGATACCATTGTTGCCAACAAGGTGGATTTATACACTGAGGGCGACAAAGCAAGACTACTCGCCTATGTTGAACAGCAAGGAAAATCGCCAGCCAATGTGGTGTTTACTCAACAGGGTCAAATACCCATTGCTGCGCTCGAGGGCGTCACCGCACACCCACCGCCAGCGTCTGTGTACTCTGGCTCTAAATCAGGCTTTAAATCAGAATCTAAACCATTGGCGTTAGATCTACCCATGCCGGACTGCGGTTACATCAAGGCAACCAATCAAGGGGAGGGGTTTGCCAGCGTTGGCTGGCGATTTTCGCCCGCAACAGTCTTTAATCGACAGCAACTGTTCGTGGTATTGATGGGTATATTGGCCGAGCGCATTAAAGCGGTTTTTATCACCGATGAGGGCGTGTTTGGTTACAACGCCACGCCCGATGTTCTCAATGAGATTGAATTAGATGACTGTTTAGACAGCCGTATTGAGATTATAGCTGACAGCATTGATGATTCATTAGAGCGCCAGTTGCTGGCGTGTATAGAGCCCCAACACTAATATCAATAACCTATGAAATCGCCTGTTACGCAGCCATTTACGCGAGCATTGACATGACCGTGAGCGACGGCATTGGCCGTGCCAATAGGTTTTTTTGGCGGGCTTTTCGACAGCAGGCGTTACAATGGCAAGAACAGAAACACAAGGCACAGAAGCACTAGGAATACAAACCGCGGGAACAGAAGCAGTAGCAATATAAACAGTAAAAATCGAAGCAGTGGGATCATAAACAATGGCAACAGGAACGCTACCTACGAACAATGCACGCATAACAAAAGAGCGCAGCAACAGCGGTTGGCTTGGCCATTGTTTACCCCATGCGCGAACCCAAGCTGCCACTGGCAATAACCGCCACAGCGGGGCTGCCGCCACGGCGTTTTGGCAGCAGCGCTTAGTGTTAGAGCCCAGCCGATGAGCGAGCCGTCGACAGCGCCCTTTTCTGAATGGCGAGAGGCTGCGGTATTTGACGCCGAGGTATTGCGCGGTAGCGGCAAGGCACGCGATGGTGAGTTGCAGCGACTGCGGCAGGCGGTCGAGCGCTGGGGCTTTTTTGAGTTGCAAGGGCACGGCATCGAGACTCAGCAGATGCAGGCGTTGTTCGCCGCCCAGCGAGCATTTTTTGCCTTGCCCGACGCGCAAAAACTCAGCCTGCGCCGCACCGAGACCAACGCGCGGGGTTATAACCCGCGAGAGTTGACCAAAAACCAGATAGACGCAAAAGAGATACTAGATTTTGGCCACAAGCCAGACCCAGCGGCAGACGACGATGCGCCGGTCAATCGGGTTGTAGACGGTTGGAACCAAATGCCCGAAGACGCCGGTATTTGCGCGCCTATCTGGGACTGGTTTGGTTTGTGCGAACCCTTGGCGATCGAAGTATACGGTTGGTTGCTGGGGGCCATGGGTGCCAGCGACGACCTTACTTTACTGACCCGTGGGCACACCAGTTTTTTGCGTCTA
>CALGJN010000315.1:0-3713 GCA_937920185.1 uncultured Cellvibrionales bacterium
TAGTAAACCACTGCACCGCATAGGCGGTGTGTTTTTCGGGCTGCACCGCGACCGTCGGCCACCCAGTTTGCAGCGCGCCCGGAGAATCCCGGTCCAACCGCAACTGGTAGGCATAAAAGGGTCGCCCAAACAGCTCGCTCGCTCGCTCCACCGAAATCCACCCCAACCGAGCAGGCCAGGAAGGAAAGGCAGAAATACCGTCATCGAGAATAAAACTGCCGGGTAAATTACGGTATAAGAACCCCCTAAACTGCGCACTGCCGGCCACCGGCGCAACGCTAGGTAGCTTGTTTCGATCCAGCGGCGCTGGCACCCAACCGCGATTTATCAATACCCGCAAACCACTCGGCTCGACGGTTAAAACCTCTAATACTTCGTAACCGGGACGACTATGACGCACTCGATTGTCCAAAAAAATCCGCCGCTCTGAGTCTAACACGCCGCGCAGCCAAGCCGACCTGTACTGCATATCGTCTGTGCCAGCTAGATCGTTGACGAGCGCTGGAGCGGATTGCTGGTTGAGATCAAAGCGAGCAACAATATCGCGCTTTTCTTCGGCTCGAGACAATTGCCAAAAACCCAGCGCGACCAAAAGGGGCAATAGCAGCGCAACTGTCGCGGCAATTTTCACATTCGGCTGCCAACAAAACTTCTCGCTGGATGATTGGGGATTCGTACTCATATGTGTTTAAATCCCCAATTCAACGCAGAGGCACGGGTTAACATGTTAAAAGTCATTATCGTTTTACTTTTTATAGCCGTTGTGGCGAGCCTGTTTAGCGGGCTGAACTTTCTCGTCAAGGACCTTGGGGACCCCAAGAAACGACTACTGCGAGCGCTGGGAATTCGAATTGGCCTAGCCGCCGTGCTGATATCAACCATCATCTATGGCGCTTATACCGGCCAGATAAAAAGCCAGGCACCTTGGGACCGGGGTATGCATCCAAGCATGGCTTCACCGACGAATCCCGAACTCGACAACAACATAGAAAGCCCAGAGACCGATAAGTAGGTCTGCCCAAACCTTGCCTAGCAGGCAAAAAAAGCACTCAATGTCCAGCGCTTAACTGGGGTTTACCGCCACTATCGGCGACCCACCCCGTTCGATTAGACCTGCGTCGCTAGCCGAATATGTAGACCACCAAGAACAAGCCCAGCCAGACCACGTCGACAAAGTGCCAATACCAAGACGCCGCCTCAAAACCAAAGTGATCATCGCTGCTGAACTGCCCCTTTAAGCCCCGAATAAATTGGATCAACAACATCGCCGTGCCCAGGGTCACATGGGCGCCATGAAAACCCGTGAGCATAAAGAAGGTCGTTCCGTATATCCCCGACTGGAGCGTCAGTCCATAATGTGCATAGGCCTCGTAGTACTCAGCCACCTGCAAGCACAAGAACAAGAATCCGAGCATAACGGTAATACCGAGATAGCGCATAAAGACATCGCGCTTACCCTCTTTGAGTCCAGTGTGCGCCACGTGCACGGTAAAGCTTGAGGTCAATAGAATCACGGTATTCCATAGCGGCAACCAGGGTAACAAGGTATACAGCTTTGACAACCATTGGCTGACAGGGTATTCCCAAAGCGGCAGACTCATGTTGCGATCTGGGCCTTTAAACGTTGCGCTGTCGCCATTGACTGCCTGATCCGGCGTTTGCATAACGGGCCATTGCCGCTCGTATCCCGGCCACAGTATTTCGTTGTTGGCCGCCGCCGCCGCCGTCGGGGTGCTATCGAATAACGCCACCGCCGCCTCACCACCGATCCATGCATTGACCAATACCCGCACGTAAAATAGGGCACCAAAAAACGCCGCAAAAAACATCACTTCGGAGAAAATAAACCAGAGCATACCCAACACGTAGGAGTGCTTTAATTGTGGGCTGACCAAGCCCTGCATGTTTTCGTCGATGACCAGACTCCACCATTTGTACATCACCACGGTCATTAGCGCCAGACCCACTAAAAAGATCTTGGCATCACCCCCCTCGATAACCCAACTTGCAGCACCAAAGGCCATGAGCCCCATCGCTGTGGCACAAAATATCGGCAGTTTGCTCTGCTCCGGGACGTAATAATTTCCTTCTGATGACATGCGATTTCTCCAAAATATACGCGTCGTGTTAAATAAACTACTGCGCCTGCGCCAGCGTCGGCCGAGACCGATCGGTAATATCAAACAAAGTATATGAAAGCGTCAGGGTATTGATACTGGTGGGTAGATCCGGATCGACAATAAAAACCAGCTCCAAATCGGCCTCTTCGCCCGATGCCAAAGGTTGATTATTAAAACAAAAACACTCTGTCTTGTGGAAGTAATCGGCGACATTAAATGGCACTAAATTGGGTATCGCTTGCCCCACCATATCCTTGCCAGTGCGATTATGAGCATAAAAAATTACCGACCGTGACTCGCCCGGGTTCACCGAAACGCTGGTCTCCCGCGGATAAAAATCCCACGGCATGGTCTCATTTTTCATCGCCACAAATTGCACTTCGACGCTGCGGCTGGTATCCACTTCAACGTCGACCGCTTGATAGGCGCTACCGGTCTTACCGCCGATACCCAATATGTCGCAAAACAAATTGTATAGCGGCGGCATAACAAACACCGCGAAGGCGAACATAGCCACCACCAAAAGTGACAACTTGCCCAGCAGCGCCCTGTCGCGTACAGAAACAGCCATAGACTACGCTACCCCGCTTCAGGTGCCGTTTTGAAAGCCATGGCAGGTGCCGGCGCATCGACTCGCCACTCGGGGCCCTCGACGCCCGCAGAAATTACTGGCGGCTTAATAAAGGTGTGGTAGGGGGCCGGCGTTGCCACCAACCACTCTAGACCGTCGGCACCTTCCCAGACTTTAGCATCGCTCACCGGCTGCCCATGCGTGATGGTTCGCACCACATTGAACAAAAAGAGTAGCTGCGCGCCGCCATACATAAAGGCACCGATGCTCGACACCATATTCCAATCTGCGAACTGCAAACCGTAATCGGCATAACGTCGCGGCATTCCAGCAAGACCGAGAAAATGTTGTGGCATAAAAGTAATGTTAAAGGCGATGAAAGCGATCCAAAATTGTATTTTACCCATCGTCTCGTTGTACATTTTACCGCACCACTTGGGCAGCCAGTAATAGACTGCGGCGGTGCCGCTAAATACCGCTCCAGCAACCATCACATAGTGGAAATGCGCGACCACAAAGTAGGTGTCATGGTATTGAATATCCGCCGCTGCTACCGACAACATCAACCCAGTAAAGCCGCCAAAAGTGAACAAAATCACGAAGGCAATACTGAACAGCATTGGCGTCTCAAAGGTTAGCGCACCGCGGTACATGGTGGTGATCCAATTGAATACCTTGACCCCGGTCGGCACCGCGATCAACATAGTCGCGTACATAAAGTAAAGTTCCCCTGCGATCGGCATGCCGACGGTAAACATGTGGTGTGCCCAGACTACAAACGATAAAAAAGCAATCGCGGCGGTGGCATAAACCATCGATGAATAGCCAAACAACGGCTTGCGGCTGAACGTCGGGATAATCTGAGAAACGACCCCAAACGCAGGCAGGATAATAATATACACCTCGGGGTGGCCGAAGAACCAAAATACATGTTGGAAAAGCACTGGATCACCACCGCCTGCGGCGTTGAAGAAGCTAGTTCCAAAATTGATATCCATCAACATCATGGTCACCGCGCCCGC
>CALGJN010000316.1:0-1841 GCA_937920185.1 uncultured Cellvibrionales bacterium
CCTTTAACCTCTAGCTTCAACCTTAGCCGTTCGTCTGCTATCGCGCAGATGTATGATCCGTAGCTGTAGGCACCGATACGCCGGCGCAACATCAATGAAAGGGCTAGCTATAGCTAATCACCTAAATCCATTTAGGCGTATCATCCGTGAAACAGACCCCTTCAATAGCTTATTTCCCTAAGCGTTCTCCGATCATACCCAACACAGACAGTTTTAAAAATACCTCACAAATGCTAACTAATAAGAGCTACCTACCTACATGCCTACGTCCGTCGAATCGTTTGTACAAGCGTTTCCGGACGATACCAGGTCCGAGTGGTGTAAGAGAAAGGTTCAGACTCCGCTGAAGGTCGAAATATTCATCGACAAATAATCCCTTATCACACTTTCTCTTGGCAGTTGCCCACCACTCAAACTCTGACTAATGGCACCTCGCTGCCGAGGTGCGCTGTTGAAAAGCTTTGGTTTCCATCCGGTTAAAATCCATTTAACTGCGCGGTCCATCGCGATCGCTTTTCACACATCCTTCTTCCTGAAGAACGAGACCATATTACCTATACAGTATATTTATGCATATACCTCTGGCGCGCTAATACTTTTTAGCTATCGGTCGAAGTAAAACTTTGAGGTGTGTTTTTGAACGCTCTAAGCTGGCGCAAGCAGAATTTTTTGACGTAGCTTTTCGACCTGATCTCGCGTTTGCGCGGCCTCTTCAAATTCTAAATTACGCGCATGTGTATACATTTTTTCTTCCAAACGAGCGATTTCGCGGGCAACGTCTTTTATCGGCATAGTCGCGCCATTGCCGTAATCTGCTGAGTCCTCGGCAACCTTGTTGCCCCGGCGATTCTTGTTGGTGCCGGCGTAGGCTCCCTCCATAATATCCGCCACGCTTTTAACAATGCTCCTAGGGATAATCCCCTGCGCGAGGTTGTGCTCCATTTGCATCTTGCGTCGACGCTCGGTTTCATCCATCGCTCTGCGCATCGAACCGGTGATTTTGTCTGCATATAAGATCGCTTTGCCGCGCAAATGCCGCGCAGCGCGGCCGATAGTCTGGATCAACGACTGTTCCGAGCGTAAAAAGCCCTCTTTGTCAGCATCAAAAATGGCTACCAATGAAACCTCTGGCATATCCAAGCCCTCGCGGAGTAAATTAATTCCCACCAAGACGTCAAATTCTCCCAGACGTAGATCGCGTATAATTTCAACGCGCTCTACGGTGTCCACGTCAGAGTGTAAATAACGTACCCTGACTTGATGCTCAGATAGGTACTCAGTCAGATCTTCAGCCATGCGTTTGGTCAGTACGGTGATCAAGACTCGTTCGTTGTCGCGGGCTTTCTGACGAATTTCCGAGAGCGCATCATCAACCTGATTAAGGGCTGGGCGCACTTCGATCTCTGGGTCTAGCAAGCCAGTCGGTCTCACCACCTGCTGCACCACCTGCCCTTGGTTGGCCGCCTCATAGCGGCTCGGCGTCGCCGAAACAAAAATCATCTGCGGCGCCAGCGCTTCCCACTCATCAAACCGCAATGGTCGATTATCGAGTGCTGATGGTAACCGAAAGCCGTACTCGACAAGCGTCTCTTTACGCGACCGATCGCCTTTGTACATGGCCCCCAACTGCGGCACTGACACGTGAGATTCATCAATGATCATGAGCGCGTTAGCGGGCAAATAATCAAATAGCGTCGGCGGCGGTTCGCCCGGCGCTCGACCCGACAGATAGCGCGAATAATTTTCGATCCCGTTGCAGTAACCCAATTCGCGCATCATCTCAGAATCGTAGCGCACGCGCTCCGAGAGCCGCTGCGCCTCGACCAATTTATCCAGCGACC
>CALGJN010000317.1:0-4051 GCA_937920185.1 uncultured Cellvibrionales bacterium
AGCAAGCACTATTGTCCATCCAGACTTGCGTCAGGTGTCCCCTTTTTTAAAGTCACCAGCCAGTCGATTCACCATCGTTTAGTCATACAACATAGCGTGCCGTTTACTGCGTCTGCGGTGAGCTATGTTATTCGGCCAGAGGCGGGATTTAGATTTACCACATCATGTGGTCTTTGAGGGCTGTGCTTTTAGGGCATAAAGCCCCGCCACCTAGGCGATATCTTTTACATTCCCGACATGACTTCTGCGATTGCCAATTGACACAGTTTACCGACAAACCCGTTTTCACTCCCTCCAGTGCGGCTATCAACGTGTTTTACGGTCACTTGTTTATGAAACTCAATGGCTTTTTCTAGCGCTTCCCAGTGTTCTCTATTTGCGACAGGCTCGTTATCGCGTGTTTTCCAGCCATTATTTTTCCACGTATAAAGCCAAATAGTGATGCCGTTCATGAGGTATTCACTGTTCACTATAATCTGGATATTTGAAGGCACCGTGACGGCGCGCAAGCCCTCATTCACCGCTGTCAGTGCCATGACGTTATCTGATGTGCTCATCGCCGTTCCATGGGCGTGTGAACGTTGCTTGCCTTCGCTGATCAGATAAGCCCAAGCACCCAATTTTCGTAAAAAACCGGTTTTCAGTTGTTTTTGACAACCACCATCTGTGTAGAGGAATATCACATTTTTTCTCCAGGGCCTTTTTTATTGTGCCAAATCAGTATCGTATTGTCCCATGTTTCGCTGGCTTTTAAGTGGGGCATAGATGCGCGCTGAACAGAATCGCTGAGTGAGCTGCCGGTATTCTGGCAATCCGATAAATACGCAGTCTGACCATTACGGACTCGCCGTTACGCCCCATCGTATCGTTTGGCTAGATAACGTCGGTTAGTCTTACCGGCAGTGAGCTAGCAGGCCATTGTTTTAAAATGCACAACCTTGACGCACTTCGGTGGAAGTTCGCTGCTGCCCGCGGGGCTCGATGTGAGCGTGGCGTAGGGTCTATTGTCCACGGTTTTGCGCTAAATGGTCTATGCTACTAATAGTTTCATTTTGTTGGTTGAGTCACCGTTTGCGTCATAGCACTCATCATCGCTCTAAGCACAGTTTTAAGCACAGTTCTAAGCATAGTTCTAGGCTGACTAAAAGCATCGCGTTGCAACGCGAGCAACCCTTTGTAGGGTTATGTGTCTATGCGAATGCTAAATCGCACGTGATCCACAGAAGCCAAAGTCGCGAGTAAATTGATGGAGTTTTTAACCATGTCGCAACAGACAGACCTGATCAAACGCCATGCCAGTATTTTCACTGTGTTTCACCGCTTATGCTCGGCGTTGGTTGCGATACCGTTACTGATTAGTTGTGCAACCGTCGCCCCCTTCTGTCGAACGCCTTTAGAACATACAACAACCGCCGGCAGTGGTGAGGGTTCAGCCACTGTAGAGTTTTTGTGTGAGGGGGTGGTAGTGCACCAAGAGCCAGGGTTCAGGGCGCCAGCATACAGTCCCGACAGAACGTTTATCATCATGCACGAAGCGGCTGCCGATGACGATTTGCAGTTGTATTTGTTTCCTACCGACGAGCATGGATTACCTAATCATCAGCAATCATTTGGGGCCTTTGGTGGGCGTTACTCCGGCCTTATCGCATGGAACCAAAATTCTCGGGGCTTTTTCCTGTACCACCGTATCAACCGTGCTCAGACTGGCAGCATGCGCGATAAATTCAGTTATTATCACATTGTTAGCCGGGGCGAGACGCTGTCTAGCATCGCTGAAAGCTATCTGGGGCGGAACGGATCTCGGTATATCGGTGCCTTCATTGATGCCAATCCTTGGCTTAATGACGCCGCGCAGCAACCACTCGATGGCGGCTCCGCACCGTGGCGTCGCGTGATCAAGGGATGGGATTCAAAGGTCAGCGATGTGCCGGTGAATGGGGTTCTCAATCTATTCAATGTTGTGCTGAAAAACTGATGTTTGTGGCGTTATAAAAGCAGAGCGCCAAGATCATAAGGTCTATGCGTGGCATGCCCTTAAGGATGAAGAATACATCAATAGGCTTGGCGACGATGGTCGAATAGCCGTGTAATGCTCCGCGTTTTCGGTTAATTTATGCGCCTCATTGGTTATTGTTTACCGATACTCGCGTAACAATTTTGGGAGCGGAGCATTAAAATACCGGTTTTTATCGCGTTTATTTTAGCATTGTCGCCGGATTATCAAGGGCTGACGCTCGTTTTGATGTGTCTCTATTACTATTATCATTCGATCTATGGCTTCGATAGCTTGGGTGGAACCCTGTTGCGTCGATTAACGGCGTCTAAAGATAACCGCAACCAAGACAATGCCGTCGCCGATCGACTTGATGGGGTGTCAGAGGAAGTTGCAGGCCGCGACAAGGTGTGATCTAGCGGTGCCCCAGTAACAGCACAAAGAAAATCGTCTGACGTTGGTGGCCTGATCAGTGATCGCGCTCTAGCACTTCGCCCTCCGCGGTCAGCCGTAACGCGCTAGAATCGTCTCACGCTTGCGCGGATCGATATTCACTTTTGATAAATCGCCTTGGATATGCGGCAGCTCAAGAAGTCGACGATCCATCACGCGAAACCATAACCAAGGTACGTAGGCAAGCACATACATGCCGTAATAGCCGTTGGGCAATTCTGGTAAATCGGGGAAGTTGCGCAGACTCTGGTAACGTCGGCTCGGGTTGGCATGATGATCCGAATGCCGCTCAAGTTGAAACAGCGCGAGGTTGCTGACGATGTAATTGGCGTTCCACGAATGATGGGGTTGGCAGCGCTCGTAACGTCCATTGTGATTTTTCTGCCTAAGTAATCCGTAGTGTTCGACATAGTTGGCCGAGGTGAGTTGAAACCACGCCCAGATGTTGTGTATGGCCAAAAACGGCAGCATGATCCAGCCAAATGCCCAAACCAGACCGCCCTGCAGTAGGAACGTGATTAGGTAGGACTGGAGTATTTCATTATGCCAAGACCATAGGCTCTTGGATTGATGTGTCAGGCGGGCCGCTTCCAGTTCCCAACCGCGCATAAACGTTGCCGGTATTTCCCTTAGTACAAACGCATAGATAGACTCTCCCATGCGCGAGCTTGCAGGATCTTCCGGGGTCGCAACCAGCACATGATGACCGCGGTTATGTTCGACGCAAAAATGCCCGTAGGCGGGCACTGCGAGAGCTATTTTGGCGAGGGTTTTTTCGATCGAGGTGTTTTTATGACCCAATTCGTGCGCGGTGTTAATGCCCAAGCCACTGTAGCCTCCAGCGACAATTGCGCAGGCAAAGATAGCCCAGAGCGACAGAGGATTACTGGCGACGACGTAGCACATAATGATCAGCACCACGAAGTGTAGTGGTACCGTGGCATAGGTCAACCAGCGGTAATAAGGATCGGCATCGAGTTGCGGCACAATCTCTTCTGGTGGGTTGTTAGTGTCGCTACCGATCAGCCAATCCAAAATGGGCATCACAATATAGCCGCACAATGGCAGTAACAGCATCAACTGTTCGCCAGTCTGGTAAAATAGAAACACTCCCGAAAGAGGCAGCAGGGGCATAAACACAGAGATCAGCCACCAATGGCGCTTCAAATCGGTATAGCTCACTCGGCCTTTTGCGGGATCATTCAACTGATAGTCAATCATGTTGTCTCCTTATCTCCTTGTCTCCGAGGCGTTACTTAGGTTGCACTCGCTGGCAATGACGCAGTAACGATGCTCGCCTATTCGCGACCAATGTTGGTTTATGACGACCGTTCGTGTGTTTGTTAAAGCGCTATTTCCGTAGCAAAGATAGTATGCGATAGGCGTGGTGATAGAGGACTGAAATCCCATCAACATGGGGTTTAAATACCATCAAAAGGGGGCTCAAATACCATCAGTCGGGGCTCAAATGCCACCATCTAGGAAATTGTATTTCCTGGATAAGCCCCGTTGGGCCAATTGGAGGCGCGCCCTGGCCGCGTCAAAGCTTTGCCCATATCGTCAAACCTGCGCCATAGTGGTGGTATTGCGGTTGCTAACGTTTTA
>CALGJN010000318.1:0-1319 GCA_937920185.1 uncultured Cellvibrionales bacterium
GACCGTAGGAATCGCGACCACCAGACCCAGCACGGTGGTTATCAATGCTTGCGAAATACCGCCAGCCATGGCTTTGGGATCACCAGCGCCGAACAGGGTGATCATTTGGAAGGTAATGATCATACCGGTGACGGTACCCAACAGGCCGAGCAGCGGCGCGACCATGGCGATGATTTTGAGCAGGTTGAGACCTGACTCAATCGCCGGGCGCTCTTTGAGTACCGCCTCATGGAGCTTGAGTTCAAGCGATTCTGGATCCAACTTTGGATTGTTTTGCGCCACTTGCAACACTCTTCCGAGTGGATTTTTGAGGTTTGGCGTAGTAGTTTTTAGTTGCGCGCTGACGCCAGACGACATCGAAAACAGCACCAAAAAGCGCCAGATCGCCAGCAGAATTGCAAACGCAAATACACCGGTGATGACGTAGCCGACGATACCGCCAAAGTGCCAGCGTTCAATCAGCGTTGGGGTATTGATTAACGCGCGGAGTAAACCACCACCGAGGGGCCCTGTGGGGTCCAAGCCGACCTTGGTAAAGCCTGCCGTGGAAGACTGTAAATCGACTGCGCTATTCTGATGCTTACCCGCCGGTTGGCGCGGCAACTCAGACACCGAACCAGTGTCGGTGTTGTATTCGAGGTACATGCCGTCGGCGAGCAAGTTGTAGGTGCCGACGCGAACCACGTCCATTTGCTGTTGTTCACCGCTGGCAAGGGTAACCGAGCGGGTAAACTTAACGATCCGACCACTCTCGACCATCTCGCGTTGTTGCTCATACCAGAGCTTTTCAATATCTTCGATCGATGGCAGACGGGTATCGCTGCTCATTTTCTCGATCAGCTCACCGAGAAACTCAGTACGCCCAGGAATCTGCGCGCTGACCACCGACTGCTTGAGGTTCTCGCGAATATCGCCAGCCGCACCTGTGAGGTGGCCAAAGAGCTCTTTGAGCGAGCCCAAGCGCTTATCCAACTGCTTGCGGAGCGCGGCGATTTTTTGTTCGTTATCGCGAATATTTTGCTCGAGCCGATCAGAGCGACGCTCTTCGGCGGTGCGGGTATCTTCAGCTTTCTTAAGCAGCCCCGCCTGGCGGTTTTTGTCGGCGTTGAACTCCGACTGGCGCTGCCTATACTCTTTGGTCTCGGAAATTTTCGAGTCTTGGATCATCTGCAGTAACTGCTCGAGATTCTTTGCATCCTGAGCAACTGCCGGTAAGCTGATTAGTGCGCTGGTAAACAGAGCCGCGCAAAGCGTGATAGTGGATATTTTCATCGGGCGGTCTCCGGAGCAGTAATGGGCATTTCAAGAACATCCTGGGG
>CALGJN010000319.1:0-4139 GCA_937920185.1 uncultured Cellvibrionales bacterium
CCAACCGACGCTGATACGACCCTGCTCCCAGGGCAGTGCTAGATAGTCTGGCAACATTCGCAACGCCACCACTCCGGCATTTTCTGCCACCCGCTGCCACTCGCGCATGTCGCTGCGATCGACTGCATAGACATCGATACTGCCATCGTCAAAACGCTCGCCAAGGGCAAAGTGCACCTCGTCGACCGAGCCGAGTATGCGCTCTTCGAGCATCCATGGAATCAGGCTCGGCCATTTTCGCAGCGGCGCCGTCGGTGCATCGATTCGGTGCAGCGAAATTCGCTCGGAGGGCACCCATAGGCTCAACGCCGAGTGGTCATCGCCGTCGCGAAAGCGCTGATCGAGGTTGTACAGATGGTCTGTCGACGCACTCATGCGTTTTAAACTCCAATTACTTCGCAGGCGGTCTGTACCCGATACAGATCCTCCCGATCATCATTGTCTCCCGCTGGTTCGCCGGTCGATTCTTGCTCCGACTCACCGTCTAGCAGGGCGTCTTCTTCGACCGCAGCCGCGGGCAAAAACTTGGGCACCACGACAATCTCACGCGCCAGTATGGTCGGATTAGCGCGCTTGATCCCGCGCAAGTCTATTGTACTCTTTAATTGAATATGAATGTCGCCGAGTAATACCTCTAAATATAGCTGAAAAAACTCGGAGCGAACATTTAAAAGCGTGTTTGGCCAACGCTTTTCGATTTGCGCGCGGCTCATTGGAAGCCTTATTTCGAGTTCGCGCCAAAAATCGTCGAGCGCGCTAAAATGCCCACCGCGACCGCGACCGTCGAGAACCGCCATCACAAAGTCCTCACCGTGAACACCGCCGAGCGCCATTAGCAAAGCCTCCGACGCGGTATTGATATTGATGGTGGTCGGCGTGACCACACCACCGCTGGTACCCACCGGCGTCACCGGCAGCGCGGTGATAAACGGCAGCAAGAACTGCACCTCGGCCAATTCATAACCGATCACCGCCGCCAGTTCGCTGGCGTCCGCCACCGGTCGGTTGGCAACTATCCGCCGCACCCCTTCGTAATCTGGCTGTTCAGCACCCCAGGCGTTGACCAAATTATTGTTGTCGTCCAACCAGTCGACCAAGGCCGCGCTGCGCGCGCCAGTCACCGGCAAATCCGCCAGTTCCAGTAGATTGTGCCAGAGCCGCGCGGTGCCCATGGCCGCGGTGGGTGACGTCGATAGTTCGGTCGCCAGCGCGGTGGCGTTGCCGCCGTACCAAGCGAAGTTATTAATGTTGATCTTGGCCTGCAGATCCTGCAGGCAGCCGCGAATGACACCGCCTTCGACCGGCAACATCGGCACCGCCTGCGCCCAAGTTTCACCCGGATGGTCGACGTCGGGATCGTTAAACGGCCGGCCGTTGCGTTGCGCTCGTTTGGATACCTGCTGGCGCGCCCAGCTCTCGACGCTGAGCGCCAGCGCCAGCGCCTGATCGGTATGCACCGCGGCGCCTGCGTGAGTGACATCAATCTGGTGGCGGTAGAAAATATTGCCGAGCACCATGACCACCGCGAGCATCAAAATCAGCGCCGCCAATAGGGCGACTCCGCGCTGCCGGACAGCACCGCCAACAGACCGGCGGGCAACGTGCTCAATCACTGGTCACCCCCGGATATAACCGCGACGTGCGCTGGCCATCTTGCAATTCGATGGTGACCCTGACCATGCGCGGCAATGCCGCGCCGCCGCCGGACCCCAATGGCGGCCAGTTGACGCTAAACTCCTTGGCTCCCAACTGCTCAAACACCACCTCTTCGACCCCATCGATCAAGGCCCGGGCGCTGCCGTCGCTGTCGCGCGGTGAGTCGGTAATAGCCCAGCTTGTGCGCATCAGTTGGTGGTCGTCGTTGAGACTGTAATAGACCCGGCTAACGCCACTTGGGTTGGCGGCCAACATCGGCCCGCCGCCGCGGCTAAAACGCACACCAAAGTCACTCGGATCGGTCATATAGGGGAGTTCTATCTTGCCGAGGCCATCGGAAAAACTGCGGTTGCGCAGGTGCCACAGATCGCGACCAATAATGCTCCAGGCGCGCTGCAATTTGGACTGGGCTGCGAGTTGCTGGCGACTGCGTTCGTTGGTATCCAACACCACCGCCAACGCCTGATAGGCCATCACCGACATGATCGCTAGCAGCGTCAAAGACACCACCACCTCGATCAGGGTAAACCCCTGCTGTCGAGCCCTCATCTGCATACCGTATACATCTCCTTGCCTATCATGGCTTGTTCAATCAGCTACGCTTTCATAGCTACTGTATCAATGGCTACTGTATCAATGGCTGCTATATCAATGGCTACTGTATCAATGGCCACTATATCAATGGCTACTGGATAAACGGCGACTGTGTAAACGGCGAGTGTATTACTAGCGACTACACCGATAGCCGCTGCACCATTTGCCAAAGCCCCAATCAGCTCCCTATTGATAACCACCGCCTATGGTCTGCGCGATAATCGCGCCAGCGGACGGCGCTTGAGCAACTTAAGTTTCTGGGCTTTTTACCCCGGGCCATTTACCCCGTGCCATTTACCACGGGCGCCTTGCCCTGTGCCATAGCTGTGTGCCATAGCTCTGTGTCTTTACCCTCTGCCGTTAACTAAGGCCCGCTTGCCCAGCGCCGGTCGACCAGCGCGGTCAAGTAGCGATAAAAAACGCCACCATCACCGCCCGCGGACGCTGCGCTCCCTCGCCGCGCACCTCGATCTGGTAACGGTAGAGGTTTTGCCCCATGGCCTCTTCAACTTTTAGTTCCCAGCGCCAATCGCGGTCTCCCTGGCGCTCCACGCCCTTGGTGCTGCGCTCCGCCGAACCACTTCCCGACGGCCATCTTTGCACCGCACGATACTGTTCCATAAGGCTGTTCCAGGCCACCTGATTGGCGAAAAAACGGTCGCGCATGCGCACCCGCTCGTCGGCGTATTGGTTGACTAACTGCAGCGAACTGGCCAGTACGGTACTCAAAATCAACAGCGCCACGGCCACCTCCATCAGCGTGAAGCCAGCCATAGGGCGCTTCACAGCGCAACCTTACGCATACCGATACGCGCACTCTGGTCATCCCAAAAAAACTCAAAGGCGCTGTCGATTGTGGCAAAACGCATTTCCAGACGACCATCGGCGGGCTCCATGTAACCATCTGGCAACAACGCAATAATCGGCAGTATCGGCGCCTTTGCATCCTCATCAGCACCGACGCTGGCAATCGACGCCAACTGATCGCGGCGTTGGCCAAATTGCGATTCGCCCGGCACATCCCAACGCAGCTGGGCCTCCTCTGACAGTTCGAAAGGTGCCGGCGAGGTCGCCACCCACCAGGAGTTTTGATAGTAGACCACCGCCTGAAGTTGCTCGGGCACAGCGCTCGACGCGGTATCGTCACGATCTGCGTCGCGCTCGCCACCAACGTGCATCACGCCGTAGGCACCACCGCTCAAGGCGGCCTGTTCGGAAAGTTGCTGGAGCCACACCTGCAAGCGGTCGGCGTGGCTGTGATAGCGTCGGTCAAAAGCTTGGTTGATAGCCAGCAAACTCATCCCAGACAGCGTCGCGACGATAACGATCACCACCAGCACTTCGAGCAGCGTAAAGCCACCGGCGCGCCTGCAGCCAGCTCGATTAAAAGGCCGACTTAAAGACCTGCGTATAAACCCGGCTGTAGGCTTACTGAAAGGGATAGGGCGCGACATAGGGCGAGCGTTCAGCGCGTCGGTTACTGAATATCTTTAACATTCCAACTACCCCAATCCGCATCCACCCCCTCGCCGCCGGCGGCTTGATTGTCACCGAGCGTGTAGACCTCGACTTCGAGGCCATGGGTGCCCGGATTGGCATAGTCGTAGGGGTTTTGGAAGGGGTCTTGCGGCAGCGCCTCGAGATACGGGCCATTCCAGCGGTCAGAGCCGCCGGGGGCCGTAACCAGCGCTCCGAGCCCCTCGCTCTGCGACGGGTAGCGGTAGTTGTCGAGCCGATAGAATTTCAGCGCGCTCTCGATCGCGCGCACGTCCTGCTTGATGCGCACTTTTTGGGCTTTTTCCACCTGGTTGAACAGGCGCGGCCCAATCATCGCCGCCAACAGGCCAATGACCACCACCACCACCATCATTTCGATCAGGGTAAAACCC
>CALGJN010000320.1:0-24466 GCA_937920185.1 uncultured Cellvibrionales bacterium
CATGCAGCACATTTCGCGCGACCATGGCGGCCTGCCAGTGGCCATCATCGGGTGCTCTTGCGGCTACCCAAAGTACTTTTTGGGCGCCGCTGGCGATCGCCTTTGACGCTGCATCAGCGATGACTTTAATCTGTTTTTGTCGGGATGTGGCACCAGTGATACCGATCAGGATGACCTGAGAGAATGGCAATGTCGGGGTATGCAAGGTTTTTGCCGAGCCAGTTTTACCATCAAAATTGGTGGCTTTTGCAAGCGCTTTCAGATCGCCATGCAGCTCTGTATCGTCAGACGCCAGTACGCCGTTGATTTGAGCGTCGGCTAACACAATGAGACAATCCGCTTTTATTTTTAACAGATTGGCCGAAGATGCAGTAAACTCCATGGGGTATGTCCTGTTTGAGATGCTGGAAAGAAAGCGGATAACGATACCAGCTTGTGTAACTGCACCCAAGGTTTATTCAATATAATATTGTGATTATTTTTCGTTATCTCTGTCGTGAAGTGCTCTCCACAACGTTCGCCGTGTGCGTTATTTTGCTGCTGATCTTAGTCAGTGGCCGCCTAGTCAAATATTTGGCGCAGGTCGCCGCTAGCGCCATGGATCCGAGTATTATGATCGCCATGCTCGGCTACCGTATTCCCGGCTTTCTCGAGTTAACACTGCCACTCGGTTTTTTTCTTGCGTTGCTGTTGTGCCTCGGTCGTATGCACGTTGAAAACGAAATCAGCGTGCTCTATGCCTGTGGTTTTTCTGAAAAGAAACTTTTGCTCTATACCTTTTTGATCGCCTCTATGATGGCGGTGGCGGTCGGTTATTTGAGTTTGGTGGTGGCACCTACTGGCATGGCTAAGGCGGGCATTATTGCCGAGGCGCAGAGAGCGCGAGGAGAGATTGACGATTTGGTGGCAAAGAAATTTTATCCGCTGCGAGGAGGCAAGGGTGTTATCTATGCCGAGCAGGTGTCCGCCGATCGAGGTTTAGAAGACGTCTTTATGGTGGTCACCGAACCGGGGACGGGGAGTTCTATGGCCCGTGTTGTGATGATTGTTGCGCAAGACGGTAAGCAGCAGCGTACCGAGATTGCCGGTGAGCAGTATCTGGTATTAAACCAAGGTTATAGAGCGGATGGCGTGCCCGGCGAATTCCGTTACCAGGTAACGGATTTTCAGGAATATGGCATCCGCCTTGCGGATAATCGACGTTACCGAGAGGCTAAAGAAGTCGAGGCGATGCCGACGCGTGACTTGTTGAATTCGGCTGATCCGAAACTTCAGGTGGCATTGCAATGGCGGCTGTCGATACCTTTGATGATGTTTGTAGTGACCTTGATGGCATGGCCGCTCAGCCGCACTCGCCCTCGTCAGGGTCGTTATTCGAAGTTGTTACCCGCGGTGCTGTTGTATTTAAGTTATTTGGTCGGTCTGAACGCACTGCGAGGCTCGATAGAGTCGGGCGTGGTGCCTGCATCGATCACCCTGCTACCGCTGCACCTAGTGTTTATTGGTATCGGGGTCGCGCTGATGTTTGCCAAGCCGTTGGCGCGCCGGATTAGGCGTCGCTCGCCGTTACCCGAGGGGAATGGCTGAATGCGGATTCTATCCAGACATATTGGCCGTTCGGTATTTGCTGCGATCTCCATTACCCTGCTGGTGATTGTCGGGCTGGATGCGGTGGCAGCGATCATCGATGAGGCAGATTCGATACGTCGTAATTACCGCTTCATCGATCTGTTGATTTATGTTGCGACCACACTGCCGTCGCGAATCTATGAGTACATACCCCTTTCATGCTTGGTGGGCTGTCTATTTGGACTTGGCCAGTTGGCCAACGATAGCGAGTTGATCGTAATTCGCGCAGCCGGTGTTTCAACGCTGAGAATCGTTGCCTATGTCTTGCGGCCGGCGCTAGTATTTATCTTTGTTGGGTTGCTTTTGGGCGAGTATTTTGCGCCGTATCTCGACCAGTTAGCCAATGGACAGCGAGAGTATTTACGCAAGGGGGAGTCTGCGCCAGACTCGAGTTCGGGGCTGTGGATCAAAGAGGGCGACGAGGTCATGCATTTCAATGCGGTGTTTCCCGGCGGCGTCCTGTTCGGCGTAACACGCTATCAATTTTCTGAAAGTCGGCAGTTAAGCGAGGCGAGTTTTTCCTCGAGGGCAACGTACAACAGCGTCGCCGGTCACTGGATGGAGGAGAACGTATCGATTACACGTTTTTACCCAGAGCGCACCGAGAGCGATAAATTGATCACCCGTCAATGGAATTCAGAGCTTAGCCCGCAGTTACTGCTGGTCAATGTGTTACCTCCCAGCGGGTTGTCGATATCGACGCTTTACTACTACATTGATTTTTTACAGCAACAGGGAACCGACGCCGCTGTATACAAGCTAGCTTTTTGGAGAAAAATACTACAACCGCTGATTATTATGGGTTTAGTGATTATCGGGATTGCCTTTGTATTTGGACCTTTGCGCGGTTCGACCATGGGTCTGAAAATATTTATTGGAGTGCTCGTTGGAATTGTCTTTAATATTATCCAAGATATGCTCGGCCCGTCGAGTATTGTGATGGGATTTTCGCCTCTGGCTGCCGTTCTGACGCCGATTGCAGTGTGTTTATTGATCGGCGCGTATTTGTTGCGTCGAGGCCGTTGACCGCCGAGTTCAAGTTATTATATTAACCGTCACGCTGGTCCGCGTACCCGACCGATTGCCGCATCCCATCCAGCGACTTTAACCTTGCGCCGCTCGGGACTCATGGCCGGCGTGAATCGCTGTTGGCACTGCCAAGCGCCGGCGAAGTCCGCGCTTGTTGGCCACAGCCCGGCGTGTGACGCCGCTAGCCATGCTGCACCCAGAGCAGACGTCTCGGTGATCACCGGACGGTCGATAGGCGCCTGTAAGACATCGGCGAGAAATTGCATAGTCCAGTCGTTGACCGCCATGCCGCCGTCGACGCGCAGTACAGTCTCCGAGGTGGTTTGCCAGTCGGCATGCATGGCCTTGAGTAGATCGAGCGTTTGGTAGCAAACTGATTCGAGTGCTGCGCGAACGATCTCGCTACGGCCTGTCGCAAGCGATAAGCCAAAAATCGCTGCGCGCGCCTCGGGATCCCACCAAGGCGCGCCCAAGCCGGTAAATGCAGGGACTAAATACACCGCCTGATCGGGGTCAGAGGCCAGCGCCTCGGCGGTGGATTGCTCGGCCGTCTCTATAATGCGCAGGCCATCGCGCAACCACTGAATGGCTGCGCCAGCGATAAAAATAGAACCCTCTAAAGCGTAGCTGATTTTGCCATCGAGGCGCGCGGCCACGGTGGTCAGCAATTGATGCTGCGACTCGACCGCGGTGTCTCCAGTGTTGAGCAGTGCAAAGCACCCGGTGCCGTAAGTCGCCTTCAGCATGCCCTTGGTAAAGCATGCCTGACCCATAGCGGCAGCTTGCTGATCGCCAGCGACACCGCAAATTTTTACCGCACCGCCGAGCAGCGATGCAGAGGTATAACCAAAAAAACCATTGCAGTCCAGAACCTCTGGCAGCATCGACCGCGGCACGTTAAAGAGTTCCAATAACTCGCTGTCCCACTCTTGTCGATGAATATTGTAGAGCATGGTTCGCGAGGCATTGGTGATGTCGGTGGCGTGCACGGCGCCGGCGGTTAAATTCCATATCAACCAGCTATCTACGGTGCCAAATGCGAGTTCTCCGCGTTCTGCGGCGCCCCGTGCTCCGCTGACATTGTCCAAAATCCAGGCTATTTTTGAGGCCGAAAAATAAGCGTCCAGCAATAGCCCAGTCTTTGCGGTGACCATAGTTTCCGCGCCGTCTTGCCGGCGTTGATTGCAGTATTGTGCGGTGCGGCGATCTTGCCACACAATCGCATTATAGACTGGCTTACCGCTCGCGCGATTCCAAACAATGGTTGTTTCTCGCTGATTGGAGATGCCCAGAGCGCAGAGTTGCTCAGCCCTTAGATTTCCTTGCTGCATCGATTGGCGAGCCGTATCCAAGGTTGTCTGCCATATCTCGTCTGGGTCCTGTTCTACCCAACCGGAGTGTGGGAAAAATTGCTCGAGTTCGACCTGGGCTTGGCTATGCATGGCGTATTGATGATCAAACACAATGCTCCTCGACGACGTGGTGCCTTGGTCTATGGCGATGACAAAACCCGCTGCTGTTGTGTTCATACCAATTTCCTACAGTTTTTTATTCTTATTTACTGTGTAAACGCTATGCGCTGTATTGTACTGAGCGATGCTTTAGGTCTTTGGCTTGGCTACCATAATCACTTCAGTGGCGCTGGCTAAATCGTGCCAGCATGCGCGGTTTGGCGGTAATAGGCACCAAAGAAAGCCCAGTCCGCCGCACCCCAGAGAGGGTATGGCAAACAGGCAGCGCCGCACACACTGGCTTGGCGAGGCGAGTTGGCCGTCGACATCCTGAAGTTTAATGCGCCATGACTTCATACCCAGCGTCTGCCCTTGCTTGCGCCAGCACACATAATAGTAGCCTGAAAGTGAGACATATAGCCCGATAAAGCCGAGCCACTGGCTCAGCACATTTGGATCGTGATTGGTTGCCGCGTCCAGTCCAAGCAGTAAAATTCTAAAGGTCAGCAGTACGGCAGCGTATAACAGCGCAATGGCAAACAATAAAAAGCCGTCGTATACCAGGCTGGCAAGACGTCTGGTGAGACCGGCTTTTTCTTCGGGGATAGTCACAGTCATTCGGCCTTACTTCGATTTTGTCATTGAAAACTTATTATAAAGGGTATTCGGAGGCGACTCAAAGTAAGTACAATGGGCCCAGTGAAAACCCGTCTTGGGTTGATTTTCGGGAACTGATTCCGAGTATGATTTTGGAGGGTGGTGTGGATTGGATTTTTGGTGTTCACGCGGTGCAGTCAGTCCTTAAAAGCGCTCCAGAGCGGGTGGAGGAACTGGTGCTTCAGAGCGGCCGGCAGGATGATCGCCTGAAAAAAATACAGCGCCTAGCCGAGTTGCATGGTGTTACCGTGCAGTTGGCCTCCCTAAAAAATATCAGCGCCAAGGTCACTGGTCGTCATCAGGGGGTGATAGCGCGCTGCGCAGATGGTCCTACCCACGACGAGCATTTTTTATACGCACTGGCAAAAAAGTCTGCGCAAAAAGGCTTTTTTTTGATGTTGGATGGGGTAACCGATCCACATAATTTGGGTGCTTGTTTGCGCTCTGCGGCGTGCGCCGGGGTCGATGCGGTGATCGTCCCAAAAGATAATTCGGTCGGCCTGACACCGACGGTGCAAAAGGTCGCCAGTGGGGCAGCTGAGGTCATTCCACTGGTTGTGGTGACCAATTTGTCGCGAACACTGGTGAACCTGCAAGAGTTGGGTGTCTGGGTGGTTGGCATGGCGGGCGATGCGTCGGCGTCGCTGTACGATCTCGATGTGCGCGGCGCGTCGCTACTGGTGATGGGTTCAGAGGATACCGGACTGCGCGATTTAACCAAAAAACACTGTGATTTTTTAGCGAAAATACCTATGACCGGTGATGTTGAGAGCCTTAATGTATCGGTGGCTGCGGGTGTGGCGATGTTTGAGGTGGCGCGTCAGCGAACACTGTGAAATGCGTTTAACTGTGGGCTCGACGCGGTTAAAATAGGTTGGTAGTTTGTCAGGAGTGCACAAAGCGGCCCATAACAGGGATTGTTGGGCTTTAAATTAATGACAACAAATGCATGGATGCGACCATTAAACAGTTTTCTCCTGCTCAGCAGTTTTTTTCTGCGCCTAATTTGTTTACCTTGCTGCGGCTGTTATTACTGCCTGCGCTGGTGTTTTGCGTCTGGGGTAAATTTCAGTCACTGTTTTTGCAACTATTGGCAGGCTCGCTAGTCAGCGACCTGATCGATGGCTATCTGGCGCGCCGCCTCAATCAGTCGAGTGAGTTGGGTGCCCGCTTGGATAGCTGGGCCGATACACTAACCTACTTTGTCATGAGTTATGCGCTCTGCGTGTTTAAGCCCGAGGTGTTCTGGCGACTGACGGACTTTATTGTTATGGCGTCAATCGTCTTTGCGCTATCTACCGCTTTGTCATGGATAAAGTTTGGTTGCTATCCAAGTTATCATACGTTTTTGGCAAAAATGACGGCGGCCGCTCTGGCGCCGGCATTTTATATGGTCATGTTGTTTGAAATAGATGTTTATTTGCGCATAGTCGTCCTGCTGTACTTGCTCTCGTCGCTAGAGCAAATCTGGATTACGCTGCGTCTTAGGCAGGCTAAAAGTAATATCATTTCGGTTACAGCGCTGTATTAAACCCACTCGCTCGTCGCGCTCATTCCCGATCGGGGCAAAGCTCTCGGCTTAAAGGTCTCAGCTTAGATGCGAGGCCGATTTGTCGGAGTCTGTCAGGGCTTGTTTATGGGCGGCGCAATTTGCATAGGCAGTGGTTGCAACCCAGTCGGCAAGTCACTACAATGGCGCGCCCATATTGGTCGTCTTTGACCAATTACTCCTTGTCTTACTGCTGTGGCAAAAACGCTGCGGTTGAAGGCATAATTACCCATAGGGAGATTTTATGCGTCACTATGAAGTTGTATTTTTGGTTCACCCCGATCAAAGCGAGCAAGTGCCCGGAATGATCGAGCGCTACTCTGCGTCTGTTGCCGCAGGCAATGGTGCAGTCCACCGTTTAGAGGATTGGGGGCGCCGTCAATTGGCCTATCCAATCAATAAAATCCACAAGGCACACTATGTTTTGATGAACATCGAATGTGGTCAAGACGTGCTCGACGAATTGAACTCGACGTTTCGTTACAACGACGCGGTGATTCGTAGCATGGTCATTCGTCGCACTGAGGCAGTCACATCCGAATCGCCAATCATGAGTCAAGAGAACGCCGAGAAAGCCGAGAGGGAAGCGCGAGAAACACGCGCGATAGCCAAGGCTAAAGCCGATCAGGCGAAGGCTCAGGCAGCCGCTGCCGCTGCTGAAGAAGCGCCAGCCGAAGAGCAAGGTGTCGAAGACGCCAAAGCGGAAGATGCGCCCACAGATGCACCGGCAGACGCCGTCGAAGGAGAGCAATAATGGCTAAATTTGTACGTCGCAGAAAATTCTGCCGATTCACCGCCGAGGGTGCTACTGAGATCGATTATAAAGATCTGGACACGCTCAAAGGCTATGTTTCTGAGAGCGGTAAGATTGTGCCCAGTCGTATCACCGGGACCAAGGCGCGCTATCAGCGTGAGCTCTCTGAGGCGATTAAGCGGGCGCGTTACATCGCTCTGCTGCCGTTCACCGACAGCCACAAGTAAGCGGCCGGAGAGACACCTTGCGTGCGCTGGTGGAGTTTATCATGCGCGGCAGAGCGCAGGCCTGTGGCGTGGCTCTGGTGGGGTATTTTATTCCTTTGGCCAGTCCGTCGACCATTGGTTTAGTAACGCTTAAAAAAGGCTCCCTCGAGGGGTCGCTGGTCGCTCTTTGGGCGCTACTTCCGGTACTCCTAGGGTGGTTTGTTAGCGATACGGAGGCTTACACAGCCAACCGTGCACTGACGCTGGTATCGTCGGCCGCGCTGATAATCATGGTGGTAGGCGCGCAGGTACTGCGCGTCACGATCTCTTGGCAGTGGGCCCTGATTGCCGTGATGGTCGCCAGCGTGGTGGCGATTTTAGGGCTGAATTTATTGTTCCCCAGCGGTGTAGAAGCGTTGGTGCCAATAATGACAGCGCTGATAACCGGCGGTGACGCCGAAGCGGCGAGCGCCATTGTCGATCAACAATCGCTGATCTTGGGGCTCTTAACCTGGGGCTTGGTGACAACGTCGGTGATGAGTTTAATCGTCGCCCGGTGGTGGCAGGCGCTGGTATACAACCCGGGTGGTTTCCGCGAAGAATTTCACGGCTTGCGGTTGGATGCGTCAGTCGCGCGGGTGTTGTTGGGAATTGCTGCGCTGGGGGTGATATTTTTTCCCGAGTATGCGCTGTGGTTTCGGCTGCTGGCAGTTCCGTTGTTAGTCTCCGGAGTGGCACTGGTGCACTACTCAGCGGACGCATTGCAACTGAATGCTAGCAGTGTGTTTATAATGTATGTCGGGCTATTCATGTTCAGTCCAATTTTCGCGCTATTATTGGTGTGTTTGGGCTTCGTCGATAGCCATTGGGATTTACGTGTTCGGTTGGCGGATATTGTCGACCGAACACCAAAAGAATAACCAGAGGAATAATCAATGGATGTTATATTGTTAGAAAAATTGGGCCGGTTTGGCGGCATTGGTGATCGCGCGAGTGTCAAGGCGGGTTATGGCCGTAACTACCTAGTACCACGAGGCAAAGCAGTCTTTGCCACCGAAAAAAATATTGCCGAATTTGAGTCGCGTCGCGCTGAGTTGGAAGCCAACGCCGCCGACAAACTGTCAGTAGCGCAAGTTCGGGCCGATAAACTCGCAGCCATCGCAACTGTTACCATCAGCGCCAATGCTGGCGAAGAGGGTAAGTTGTTTGGGTCGGTCGGCGCACGCGAGATCGAAGACGCGATTGTAGCCGCAGGGGGTGATGTGAGTCGCAGTGAGATCAATCTCCCCGAGGGCAGTTTGCGCCAAATTGGAACGTTCGACGTCGACGTTCAAGTTCACTCGGACATTGTCCAACCGATATCGGTAGTGATCGAACAAGAGTGATGGTGGGCGGTGCGCTCGCGGTTGGGAGTGCGCCAGTTTATGTAGTGCCATACCTGTCTAATTGATGGTCGTTTAAACACTTCGCGAGGCGCGCTGATGAACGAGGCGTTATTTGCTGAACCTACAGCAAGCCAGCCGCTACCTCACTCGATAGAGGCAGAGCAGGCGGTGCTCGGTGGTTTGATGCTAAAAAACGACGCCTTTGATAGCGCCGCTGAAGTGCTTTCTGAGTCGGATTTTTATAGCCGCGACCATCAATTAATATTTTCAGCGATGCAGGCTTTGGCGGCTGACGAACAACCTTTTGATCCGATTACGCTGTCGGAATCGCTGCAAAACACTGAGCAACTCGCGACTATCGGCGGTGCCGAATATCTTGTCGAACTGGCTCAGAACACTCCTAGCTCTGCCAATATACCGGCCTACACGCAGATTGTATTAGAGCGATCTATCGTTCGCCAATTAATCGGTGCTGCTAGCGACATCGTTCGCAAAGGTTATCATCCGCTCGGCTGGGATAGTTCAAAGTTACTCGCGGAAGCCGAGAGTCGACTTCAAGCAATTATTGAAAATCGTCCGAAAAAAGGCGGCTTCAGAGAGGTTAACTCGCTCCTTCAAGAAGCCATCGCTCGGCTTGATGAACTCTCCAACAGCGACTCGGATATTACCGGTTTAAGTACTGGATTTTCCGAGTTAGATGGTATGACATCTGGATGGCAAAAGTCTGATTTGGTGATTATCGCCGGTCGGCCCTCGATGGGTAAAACGGCTTTTGCTATGAACATGGTAGAACATGCGGTCCTTCACCAACAGCGGCCGGTTCTAGTCTTTTCGCTCGAGATGCCAGCCAGCCAACTGATCACCCGCTTATTATCTTCCATTGGTAAAATTGATCAAACCCACATGCGCACCGGGAATCTCAGCGAGGACGACTGGCCGCGTCTTGGTAGCGCCGCCCAACGCCTCAAGGATCGCCCCCTTTACATCGACGACACGGCGGGTATTACGCCGCTTGAGATTCGTAACAGGATTAAACAATTTACCCGCGAGCGAGTGGATTTTTTGCGCCAGCAATGGCATGCCGAGCATGGCCAAGAAGCGCAACCCGACGACGGAGCGCTTTATGCAAGCGCCCAACCGGGTTTGATTATGGTGGATTATCTACAACTGATGAGCGGCACCAATGCCAGCGAGGGTCGGGTGCAGGAAATTTCGCAAATTTCACGAGAATTGAAAAATATTGCCCGTGAATACGAGTGCCCGATGTTGGCGTTATCGCAATTGAGTCGAAACGTCGAACAGAGACCGAATAAACGTCCAGTGAATTCCGACCTGCGCGATTCGGGCGCGATCGAGCAAGACGCCGATGTCATAGTTTTTCTCTATCGAGACGAGGTATACAACGAGGACAGTCCAGACAAGGGTCGCGCCGAAATTATTATTGGCAAGCAACGTAACGGACCTATTGGTACCTGTCATCTGGCATTTTTGGGCAAATACACGCGTTTCGAAAATTTGGTTAGCGATTATTTCGGCGACCAATAGGCGGTCTACAGGGGGCGGGTACGTTGCAAATTTACCATACTATAAAGGGCCTTCGCGAGGCACTTTCCGGCCATCGACGCGAGGGTTTGAAAATTGGCTTTGTACCAACTATGGGCAATTTACACGATGGCCACCTGGCGCTCGTGACGCAGGCTCAGCAGACCAATGATATCGTTGTGTGCTCAATTTTTGTCAACGCGTTACAGTTTGGTTTGAACGAAGATTGGGACAAGTACCCGCGGACCTTTGTGGCGGATTGCCAGAAGCTGCGCGCCAGCGGTTGCGATTATCTTTTTAATCCAGACGATACCGAAATGTATCCGAATGGGTTGGATACCCAGAGTCGGGTGATATGCCCGACGATGACCGACATGTTGTGTGGCGCGAGTCGACCGGGACACTTCGAGGGTGTTACAACCGTAGTGAGTAAACTGTTTCACATTGTGCAACCGGACGAGAGCATCTTTGGTCTCAAGGACTACCAGCAATTAGCGGTTATCCGACGCATGGTCGAGGATCTCTGTCTGCCGGTAAAAATTGTCGCGGCGCCGATCTTTCGCGAACCCGATGGTTTGGCGATGAGTTCTCGAAATAGTTTTATTACGCCACGCGAGCGCCCTCGGGCGACCGTGCTTATAGATACCCTTACCTGGCTTGCCGCGCAAATCTCGGCGGGCAATAGTGGCTTTAGTGAACTTGAAATACAGGCGCGTGAGCGGATCGCGGAGGGAGGGTTTACCGCAGATTATGTGACCGTATGCCACAGCAAAACCCTCGAGTTGGCGGCTGCCGATGACCGAGATTTGACCATTCTCGGAGCCATGTACACCGAGTCGGCACGTTTGATCGACAACCTCAGTATTCGAATAGGCCAGCCCTAAGGCACGATCCGCGGGTCAGTCGCACCACCTTGGTCTACTGTACGGCTCATTCACGAGCTGTCTTTTTAAATCCGCAAAGCGCGCTGGCTCAAGAATTGACCGGCATTTTTATCATTTTGCTAGATGATCACCTATTCCGACAGTAACAGTATCAGCCGAAAGCGCGTAGTTGGCCGCAGTGGTGCTGGGTTCGATCTGATGAATTTTCAGCGCTTTTGGCCATCGCTAGGGCACAACGGGTAGGTCTTGTTTTACCATCATGTTGTTAAAGGTGCTTTTTTGACGGTGCTGTTTTTGAGGGAAATGTCGGTATACCCGAGGTACTGGCGGCGACCGACAGCAAACCCCTTGTTACTGGCGCCTTTAGTGGACGGCGTTAACGCGACCCGCTCGACGCTTTGATCTATGTTGATAATGGCATTGGCGTGGGCAGCAGGCACAAAAAATTAATTGACTAGCGAAAAAAAAATGGTAATGTGCGACTTGCGTTTAATCGACGCAAAAAATCCTTAGTACCAGGTTGGCACTACCCATGGTCACTGGTCATCAGAATAATTGACACTATTACCCATAGAGTCAAATGAGCACAGCACATTTTGCTGCTGGCGCGCACGGCATCGCAGTAGCGGTGTGTCCATGCTGATTGATTTCGGGTAGTCACTGAGAACGGATAAATTGACAGGGTGACTTGAGGTAATCTAGTGGAACTTTTATCTGGTGGTGACATCATTGTGCGCGCACTTCGCGATGTGGGCGTTAACTTTGTTTGGGGTTATCCCGGCGGCGCGGCATTGCATATTTACGATGCAATCTTTCGGCAGGACGAGGTTCATCATCTGCTGGTAAGGCACGAGCAGGCGGCCGTTCACGCCGCCGACGGGTTCTCGCGCGCCACCGGGCAGGTCGGCACGGCGCTGGTGACGTCCGGTCCCGGTGCAACCAATGCAATTACTGGAATCGCCACCGCCTATATGGACTCCATTCCGCTGGTGGTGATATCTGGGCAGGTACCGTTGACCAAAATTGGCCATGATGCATTCCAAGAAACCGATATGGTCGGCGTGTCGCGACCGATCGTCAAACATAGCTTTTTAGTTACCCGTGCAGAGGACATTGCTGCGACGATTGCCAAAGCCTATTATATTGCCTCGACCGGACGACCGGGGCCGGTGGTGGTGGATATCCCCAAGGATGTCACCGATCCGAACTACAAAGTCCCCTACCAATTTCCCGACAATGTCGTTATGCGATCCTATCAACCCACCAGTCGCGGCCATAAAGGACAGATTAAGCGCGCCGCCAAAGTCTTGTTGGATGCCAAACGGCCGGTTATTTATGCCGGTGGTGGGGTGATTATAGATAATGCTTCGGAGCATTTACGCGAGTTGGTGCGGTTGTTGAATTATCCGGTGACCAATACGCTGATGGGACTGGGTGCCTATCCAGGCAGCGATCCACTATTTGTGGGCATGCTGGGTATGCATGGAACCTACGAGGCCAACGCCGCGATGCACGATGCCGATGTAATCTTTGCCGTCGGAGCCCGTTTTGATGATCGTGTAACCAATGATCTTGAGAAGTTTTGCCCACGGGCGACCATTATTCACATCGATGTCGACCCCACGTCTGTGTCGAAAAATATCGAGGCTCACATTCCCATCGTCGGCACCTGCTCGGCAGTTTTGCGAGAGATGGTGAGTATCATAAAGCAGGCGCCGCAACGTCCCGACAGCATCGCCATCGAGGCATGGTGGGCACAGATTGATCAATGGCGTGCCGAGCACGGTATTTACACGCAACCGCGCTATGAGCCGAGTGTAGGAAATTTGATCAAACCGCAGGATGTCATCAAGACGCTGTATGAGGTGACTGAGGGCAAGGCATACGTAACATCTGATGTCGGTCAACATCAGATGTTTGCTGCACAGTACTACTTGTTTGATCAACCTCGGCAGTGGATCAATTCTGGCGGCCTCGGCACCATGGGCTTCGGTTTGCCCGCGGCGATGGGCGTCCAGTTGGCCTTTCCGGATGCGCATGTAGCCTGCGTGACCGGAGAGGGGAGCATACAGATGTGTATTCAAGAACTCTCAACATGCACGCAGCATCAGTTGCCCATCAAAATCATTAATCTCAATAATGCAGCCCTTGGCATGGTCCGCCAGTGGCAGGATATGAATTACAGCGGCCGCTACGCGGAGAGTCTTTACGAGGACTCACTACCCGACTTCGTGGCGCTCGCTGAGGCCTATGGTCACGTCGGTATGCGCATCGAACACATCGATGAGTTGGCACCGAAAATGAAAGAGTGCTTTGCCTTAAAGGACCGCGTGGTATTTATGGATATCTGTGTCGATAGGGCGGAGCATGTCTATCCAATGCAGGTGCCTGGGGGCTCTATGCGAGAACTGTGGTTAAATAAATCGGAGAAAACCTAATGAAGCGCATTATCTCCGTATTATTGGAAAACGAAGCCGGAGCCCTGTCGCGCGTGGTTGGGCTATTTTCGCAACGCGGTTACAATATCGATACTTTAACCGTGGCGCCGACCGACGATGAAACCTTGTCTCGTTTGACGCTGACGACGGGCGGCGACGACCGCATGATTGAGCAGATTGTCAAGCAACTGCACAAGCTAATCGATACTGTTAAGGTGATCGAATTAAGCGAAGGTGCGCACATCGAGCGGGAGTTAATGATCGTTAAGATCAAGGCTTCAACGTCAGACATACGCGCCGAGTTAAAGCGTTGCAGTGATATCTTTCGCGGTCAAATTATCGATGTCACCGCGGCCACTTACACCATTCAATTGGTCGGCGATAGCGACAAACTCGACGCGTTCATCGAGGCGCTGGTGGACGTTGGGGCCATGGAAGTAGTTCGCAGTGGGGTCGTGGGTATTTCCCGCGGCGATAAATTTTTATACGTTTAACAATAGGTCAGGTGGAATAATGCAGGTTTATTACGACAAAGATTGCGATTTATCGATCATCCAAAGTATGAAAGTGGCGATCATAGGATATGGATCACAGGGCAATGCCCACGCCAACAATCTCAAGGATTCAGGTGTTGATGTCACCGTGGGTTTACGCTCGGGGTCGAGCTCGGTTGCCAAGGCTGAATCCGTGGGTCTAAAGGTCGGCGAAGTAGCGCAGACGGTTGCCAACGCAGATTTAGTGATGATTCTGACGCCGGATGAATTTCAGTCGCAGCTGTACCGCGATGAAGTTGAGCCGAACCTAAAAGTTGGTGCGACCCTTGCTTTTGCGCACGGTTTTGCCATTCACTACAATCAGGTCGTACCGCGTGCCGATCTCGATGTGATTATGATTGCACCCAAGGCGCCGGGACATACCGTGCGCAACGAGTTTGTGCAGGGTGGTGGTATTCCCGATTTGATAGCGATCCATCAGAACGCGTCGGGTCGCGCCAAACAAGTCGCGCTTTCCTACGCCAGCGGTGTGGGTGGCGGGCGCACTGGAATCATTGAAACGACGTTTAAAGACGAAACAGAAACAGATCTATTTGGCGAACAGGCGGTTCTGTGCGGCGGCGCGGTGGAGCTGGTTAAAGCCGGTTTTGAAACCTTGACCGAAGCCGGATATGCGCCTGAAATGGCCTATTTTGAATGTTTACACGAACTCAAATTAATCGTCGACCTGATGTATGAAGGCGGCATTGCCAACATGAATTACTCTATTTCAAACAATGCCGAATATGGCGAGTACGTGACTGGGCCGGAGATTATTAATGACCAGTCAAGGGCGGCCATGCGCAATGCGTTGAAACGCATTCAGTCGGGCGAATACGCGAAAATGTTTATCAGTGAGGGGGCGACTAATTACCCTTCAATGACCGCTTACCGGCGCAATAATGCCGCACACCCGATCGAGCAGGTGGGGGCTAAGCTTCGCGGTATGATGCCGTGGATTACCAAAAATGCGCTAGTCGACAAAGACAAAAACTAATCGGCTACAGTGAAAAATAAAGTCCGCGGGAACCCCGCGGGCGCTCTTTAAAGGGCGATAGATAATGGCTCTACAGGATGATTCTGGAGTGCTCAACTCGTCGCGGGTTGTGCCGCTGGATGGCGGCATTAACTTCCGCGATCTGGGTGGCTATGTAAGTCGCGATGGGCGGCATGTTAAGTGGGGTAAATTGTTTCGCTGTGGGCACCTAGCTGAACTCAGTGACGAAGATCTGGTCTCGTTACGGGCACTGGGAATCCACCGTGTACATGACTTTCGGCGTGAAGAAGAACAGCGCCGAATGCCGAGCAGAGAATTTTCCGCGCAGACGACGGCTGATTATCAAATATCAATCGGCAGTATGTCGCGGTTTTGGGATATTTTATTGGCCGGCAAACTCACCGCACTATCGTCCCACGAACTGGTGGTTAATTCCTACCGCGACTGTATCGAGGAGGTGATCCCCGCTTATACCCGTTTCATGCGGGGTATATTGGACAATGACCGAGGCGGCAGCCTATTTCACTGCGCAGCCGGCAAGGATCGCACCGGTATGGCGGCAGCATTAATTTTGGGCGCCCTAGACGTACCGCGTGAAACCATTGTTGAAGATTATTTACTGACTCTCGAGCATTTTGACTCAGAAAATTTGTTGCGCTTGGTCGAGCAGCATTTGCGCGATGCCGATGTCGAGCATTGGCAGCGTGATTGGCTGACACCCTACTGCTCTGTTCATCGGGAGAATATTGAGGCGTTCTTAGATGCGCTGGATCGACACTACGGCAGTATAGGGAATTATCTCCAGTCGGCGCTCGGTTTTAGTGCCGACGATTGCGCCTCTATGCGAGCACAATTCTTGACCGATTAAAGCTGTATAATGGCGTCCGCGTGACGGCCGTGCTATCTCGTGGCATATTAGCTTATACTGCGACTAGAGTTCGGTGATTTTCACGCTGAACCGTCATACTATGACAACCGAAGGTATTCTCTCCGATGGCATTAAAACAGCGTGTGGTCGAATTAAAACCCAAAAGTGGCAGCGTTAGAACGGTGGCGTCGGTGCGCCAAAAAGGGATTTATTTACTGCCTAATCTACTCACCACGGGCGCACTCTTTTGTGGTTTTTATGCGGTTTTGTCGGGCTTTAGTGGGCAGTATGAATGGGCCTGTATGGCGATCTTTGCGGCGCTTCTGTTCGACGGGTTGGACGGGCGGGTCGCGCGGATGACGAATACCGAAAGCGACTTCGGCGTGCAGTACGACAGCCTCTCAGACATGGTATCGTTTGGTGTTGCACCCGCGGTAGTGGCCTATGGCTGGGGGCTGGATGTACTGGGGAAATTTGGTCTAGCCGCGGCGTTTGTTTTTGCTTCTTGCGCTGCGCTGCGCTTGGCGCGCTTTAATGTGCAGTCCGATAGCGCCGATAAAAAACACTTTACTGGATTGCCCAGTCCGGTGGCAGCAGCATTAGTGGCAGGGTTTGTGTGGTCTACATATCCACTTAATATGTCTCCTTCACTGATCACACTGGGCGCTGTGATGACTGCCTTGGCCGGTTTGCTGATGGTCTCGAATCTGAGCTATCCGAGTTTCAAAGACATTGATTTTCGCGGTAGGGTGCCGTTTTTCGTCATTCTATCGGTGGTTATGGGCTTCGTTATTATTACCATTGATCCGCCACGGATACTCTTTACTATCGCGCTAGTTTTCAGTTTTTCGGCGCCATTGCGCTGGATTTGGACGCGTTTTCGCGGTAGCGGAAAAGCAGAGGATTGTGACACTGCGGTTGAGCGCCATTGATGCGTCTGCTGGCGATAGCTAGCTTTTGATCGTCGCTTGGAGAGCATCGCGTGAATAACCACCAACGAGATGACTACCTGAAGGCCCTTGGTGTCGTTCAGTATGTGGTCAAGTCTAATGAAAGCCTCGCTGTCGATCCGTGCATCGTGCCGAGAGACCTTAAAGCGACTGACCTTAAAGCGAAAGACCTTAAAGCGAAAGATCTTAAAGCGAAAGATCTTAAAGCGAAAGATCTTGAAGAGACGCTCTCGCCTGTATCCGCGAGTTCGATCGCTCCGCCCCGGCTGCCGGTCGAGGACTCCAAGCCGCTGGCGGCTTTGACCGAGTTCGCGGATGGAACGTCAAAGATAGTCACAAACGATCTACCTCTGGCCAGTCATAGTGCGTCGGTATCCACTACTGACGCCTCAGTGGAACTCAAACTCGCGCTTTGGCAACCGGCCCCCGAACTCTTGTTGTTTAGCGATATAGGCGCGGCGCTCCCCAATGGGCAACAACTCGAGCTTTTGAACAATTTATTGTTGGCTATCGATGTTCGACCCCAGAACATGGCGATTATGGATATTATCGAATGGCCACCACTGCCAAACACCCAGGGCGACGAGGCACAGGTTCGCGAGTTTCTCAGTACCGTGATGGAAACGCGTATAGCGCAGTCGACAATCAAGCGAATTGTAATATTAGGCGATGTACCGCGCTATTGGCTGTGTCTTCCGTCGCAGATCACCGAGTTGAGGGAGGGACGGTTTGTCCGCGCAGATGGCGTGAGCATAGATAGCTTGCCATCGCTTGAGGCGATGCTGCTGGATCCGCAAGAAAAGTGTCGCGCATGGCAGGTACTGCAACCCTGAGTATGCATCGGTGGCTGCGGGTGACTTTGGCGCTTAGAGGCACAGCGCGGTGTTTTATACTCTACAGTGCTTACCGGTGTTGGCGACTATGATGATTACTCCTATGCAACGGGCGCACATCGCTGCAGTTCTAGAGATAGAGCGCTCGACATCGCTTGCGCCATGGAGCGATCGGGGGTTTCTTGAGAGTATTGAGCATCATCGAGCGCGGGTGTATTGCGATGCTGACCACGTCTGCGGGTTTGTCGTATATCGTCAAACCGCCGATCAGGCCGAATTATTAAATATTGCCATAGCGCCAGGCCGTCAGGGGACTGGATGTGGGAGCCGACTTTTGCGGGCGATGATCTATGAGTTGTGCGGCACAATTAGGCAGTTATCGCTCGAGGTGCGGGTGTCTAACTTTCGGGCTATTCGACTCTACCAGCAGCATGGTTTTATCCAGGTTGGCGAACGCCGAGGTTATTATCCGACCGCTGATGAGCATTTGCGCGAAGATGCTTTGGTCATGTGCCGAGAATTTTGACTGTTATCGACCTCGGGCATTGCGCTAGTCTATGCGCCTTTGTTTCAATGTGTGGCAGCGCCGATGAAAGGCGCATGTGTAGGGCCCTTGGCTGGAGACGGTCGTGGGCGCTCGGTGAACGTTCAGGAGGAAATGTTAATGAAAAGATTAGGCGTGGTGACAATGTGTTTTCTCGGTCTCGCTGGCTGTGCTAGTGCGCCGGGTATTTATGGCCCCAAAGAGTTGATTATCGATAGACAGTTTGTCGATCAATCACAATATGTGATCGATTTGGCCGAATGCCAACGTTACGCCGAACAGGTACCGATGGCCGAGCAGGTGACGCAGGGGACGGTTGCCGGAGCGGCCGTGGGCGGTGTGGTAGGCGCAGTCGTCGGCGACAGCGACACGGCTAAGCGCTCGGCTGGCGCCGGTGCTGTGCTGGGCGGCGTTGAGTCCTATCAGCGGGCCAATCGAGAGAAGCATCAAGTATTGCGGCGCTGTATGGAAGGCCGCGGCTATCGCGTTTTAAATTAATCACCGCTGCTGTTCGAGGGGTTAAGCTAGCCGTTAACCGGAGTTTAGGTGACGCGGGTCAAGCGCCGCCACTATCAACAATATGGATGGGAAGATTGCATCGATGACAAGGCAGTATGATTGGGCAGGCAGCACGCTAAGGGGAGGATCCGATGGAGGCGTTATCTGACGATCTGCAGACCAATTACGACCGACTGATCGTCGAAGCATTGCAGTTGGGTTGCGTGTGGGGTTTGCGCGACGAGCAGGGACAGTGGGCGCTAGTGGAATCAGAGGCGGATGCGAGCATCGATGTGATGCCATTCTGGTCGCACATCGATCTGGCAACGCCACTTTGCAGCGGTGAATGGTCTATTTATTCACCGGTGGCCATTGAACTGGAGGAATTTCTCGATGACTGGTTGCCCGGCATGCATAGCGACGTGTTAATGGTCGGTGTCAACTGGAACGCCGAGTTGGCTGGCCGTGAAATGGAGCCTCTCGATCTGTTGGAAGATTTCGATACGGAGATGAGCTAGTGTTGTTGTCTCGATACTTGAGACCCCTTTAATCCACCCTTGAGGGGGTGTTGTGTGCCGAGCTTCTTAGCCGAACGAGTTTGAATACTATGTTTTTACGTCCGTTTTATGAGTGCAAAAATGATCGTATAGAGATCAGTGCCGAGCAGGGAAGTCGCTTTGCAAAACGTATTTGTGACGACTTCAACCCAATTCACGATCCAGACTATAAGCGGTTCTGTGTGCCGGGCGACTTGCTTTTCGCATTGGCGTTAGAGCGTTACGGCATCAGTCAGAGAATGCGATTTGGCTTTTCTGAGATGCTCTCTGCGGACACCGGATTGATCTTTCCGACGGCCCCGGCCGCGCATCTAAAAATAACTGACTGCCACGATCGCTGCTATTTGGAACTCGATCAGAGTGGACTGGTGCTTCGACGAGAACCCGCTATCGAGGCCCTAATTCAGAGCTATGTGCGTTTTTCTGGGCGAAATTTCCCACATATTTTATTGCCCTTAATGGCCCAGCATAACGTCATGATCAATCCACAGCGGCCGCTGGTGGTCTATGCGTCCATGTCATTGCAGATGGACAATCTCGAGTTTGAGCAGGTTGAAACCCGTCTGGTCGATAGTCAACTCGAGATCGATGGCAAACGTGGCAATGCAATTTTGTCGTTCGAATTTATGGCCGATAATCAATCCGTCGGGTCTGGTTCCAAACACCTTATCCTCAGCGGCCTACGTGATTATCAGCAGGCAGACGTCGATGGTATGGTCGAGCGTTACAATGCCCGTCAAGCAGCATTTTCAGGCCAATAACGCGCGTTTTAACACCTAGCAGGCCTTGGGCGGCGGCGTCTCAGAGAACGTTTTGGGCGCCTTGAGGATCGGCGTCAAAAATCGCCCGGTGTGGGATGCGGCGATGCTGATGAGATCCTCTGGAGTGCCCTCGGCAATGATCTGTCCGCCACCTGATCCGCCCTCGGGGCCGAGATCGACCACCCAGTCGGCGGTCTTGACGACGTCTAAATTGTGTTCGATGACGACCACGGTATTGCCCTGGTCTCGCAGCCTGTGCAGTACCCCAAGCAGTTGTTCAATGTCGTGAAAGTGCAATCCTGTGGTCGGTTCGTCGAGGATATAGAGGGTTTTCCCAGTGCCTCGCTTGGACAACTCTTTGGAGAGTTTTACACGCTGTGCCTCGCCACCCGATAGGGTGGTTGCCGATTGCCCAAGTTTTATGTACGACAGGCCGACATCGATCAGGGTTTGTAATTTCTTAGCGATGTTGGGTATAGCGTCAAAAAACTCCCGAGCGTCTTCGATCGTCATGTCCAGCACTTGATGGACATTTTTACCTTTGTAGCGCACGTCGAGCGTTTCGCGGTTGTAACGCTTACCAGCACAGACATCGCAGGCTACGTAAATATCCGGCAAAAAGTGCATCTCAACCTTGGTCATACCATCGCCTTGACACGCCTCGCAGCGGCCGCCCTTGACGTTAAAGCTAAAGCGCCCCGGCGAATATCCGCGCGAGCGGGCTTCTTGGGTACCTGCATAGAGCTCTCTGACCGGCGTGAAAATGCCCGTATAGGTGGCCGGATTTGAGCGCGGCGTGCGCCCGATGGGGCTCTGATTGATGTCGATGCACTTGTCTAGCTGATCAAGCCCTAGAATCTGTTGGTGGGCAGCGGGTTTTAACGTGGTGGCGTTGTTGAGTGCAGTTGCCGCGGCTGGGTAGAGCGTTTCATTGATCAAGGTCGATTTTCCAGAGCCGGATACGCCGGTGATGCAAGTGAAAAGCCCAATCGGTAACTTCAGGTCAACCGACTGTAAATTGTTACCAGTGGCGCCCTCAATCGACAGGTATTGGCCTTTGGCGCGATGTCTTGTGCTGGGAATTTGGATGCTTCTTTCGCCAGACAAAAATTGCCCAGTGATTGAATTGCGGTTAGCAGCGATTTCAGCAGCCGTGCCCTCGGCAATGATTTCGCCACCATGCACGCCTGCGCCCGGGCCTATATCGATGATGTGATCCGCGGCGCTAATGGCGTCGGCATCGTGTTCGACGACGATCACTGTGTTGCCTATATCGCGCAATCGAACGAGGGTTTTTAGCAGCCGTTCATTATCGCGCTGATGCAGTCCAATCGACGGTTCGTCGAGAATATACATAACGCCAACCAGGCCAGCACCAATTTGGCTGGCCAGGCGTATTCTTTGTGCTTCACCGCCAGATAGTGAGTCGGCGCTGCGATTTAGGCTGAGGTAGTTGAGGCCGACATCGACAAGAAATGTAAATCTTTGGCGAATTTCTTTGACGATTTTTTCGGCGATGGCTCCCTCGCGGCCGGGTAGGTCGAGGGCATCAAAATAAGCGCTACACTCCCCCACCGGTAGTCCGACGATGTCCTCTAGTCGTCGATTGTCGACGAAGACGTTGCGCGCTGAGCGACAAAGCCGTGTGCCGCCGCACTCCGGGCAACTGGAACTGGTCATATATTTGTTCAATTCCTCGCGCACCGATTGCGATTCGGTCTCTCTGTAGCGGCGTTCCATGTTGTGGATCACGCCCTCAAATTTGTGTTTACGCCGCAGCACGGTGCCACGGTCATTGACATAGTTAAAGCTGATTTCCTCATCGTCGCTACCGAAAAGTACTTTTTGACGGTAGGTCTCAGGGAGTTGTTCCCAGGGCTGATTAATGTCGAAATTGTAGTGATCAGCTAAAGAGCTGAGCATGTTAAAGTAAAACAGCGTGCGTCGATCCCAACCGCGAATCGCGCCCTCGGAGATCGATGCGCTCGGGTGTTGTACGATTTGGTCGATATCAAAATACTGGTGCACGCCCAATCCGTCGCAGGTGTTACAGGCCCCGGCTGGATTGTTAAAGGAAAACAGCCTGGGCTCTAGTTCATTGAGGCTGTAATTACAGACAGTGCAGGCGAATTTAGCCGATAGCACCTGATCGGGTTGGTCGCCATCCATATAACTAATCGTGGCAAGCCCCTCGGCCAGTCCGAGGGCTGTTTCGAACGATTCGGCGAGTCGCAAAGAAATCCCGGGATTGACTTTAAAGCGGTCGACGACCACCTCGATAGTGTGTTTTTGTTTTTTGTTGAGGTTGGGTGCTTCGTCGAGATCGCAGACCAAGCCGTCGATTCGCGCGCGAATAAAACCCTGTCTGCGCAGGCTATCGAAAAGGTGGAGGTGTTCGCCCTTGCGATCTTTGACTACCGGCGCTAAGAGCATCAATTTGGTGCCCTCTGGCATACTCAGCACCTGATCGACCATTTGACTGACCGTTTGTGCCCTGAGCGGCTGACCATGATCTGGACAGCGCGGCTCGCCTGCTCGGGCAAACAATAATCGCAAGTAATCATAGATTTCGGTGATCGTGCCAACCGTCGAGCGGGGGTTGTGCGAGGTCGACTTCTGTTCTATTGATATCGCGGGTGAGAGGCCCTCGACGTGGTCGACATCGGGTTTTTCCATCATCGATAGGAATTGTCTGGCATAGGTCGATAGTGATTCCACGTAACGCCTTTGGCCCTCGGCATACAGGGTGTCGAATGCCAGGGAGGATTTGCCCGAACCAGATAGTCCAGTGATCACCACTAACTTGTCGCGAGGGATGTCGAGGTCAATATTTTTAAGGTTGTGGGTGCGTGCGCCGCGAACGTGAATGGTATCCATTAAGATGTCTTTTTGCTCTTATAATGTGGTTGCTTGGGGTTGCGCTCTGGACGTGCGCACGGTGCAATTACGTTAACTATTCTACGCGCCCGGCGAGCCAGTAGACCGTTTATAGTAACATAAACTGTCGATATGAATTTTATTCTTAGGGCACGATTTAACGCGCTCATCAACTCACTATAGCGGTGTTATAAACCGATTATCACTGTTACCATGGTCGGCGACTATTGTTGCTGAACGTTGATACCTACTTGACCAAAATCTCTCAGTTTTCGGCGCTCGAAAGGCGCGCTGTTGCATCCCTTGCAACGCTCTACAGCTTTCGGATGCTCGGTTTATTTATGATACTGCCAGTATTGGCTCTGGAGGTATCAGGTTATCCAGATTTCTCACCGTGGCTACTCGGTTTGACGCTGGGTGTTTATGGGTTGACGCAGGCGATGTTGCAAATACCACTGGGTCTCTTGTCGGATCGTATTGGACGCCGCCCGGTGGTAGTTGGCGGGTTGGTAGTTTTTATCCTCGGCAGTCTGCTGGCTGCCAATGCCGATAGTTTGATCGGCATTCTGTTCGGCCGCGCACTGCAGGGTATGGGCGCAATCGCCAGTACCTTGATGGCGATGGTCACCGACTTTACCGAGGAAAAAAACCGTACCAAGGCGATGGCCGCAATCGGCGGCAGCATTGGCATATCTTTTATGCTGGCGATGATGGTCGGTCCCTTGGTGGTCTCTTACGCCGGTCTGTCCGGTGTGTTTTGGCTGAGCGCAACCCTGGGTTTGCTCGGTATTGTGGTGGTGCTGGTGACGCTGCCAAAAGTCGTGACGAAGACTAAAAATCGGGAGACCCAAGCGGACACTAAACAACTCTTGAGTCTGCTTAAGGATGCCAATTTAATGCGCATAAATATTGGTATTTTCGCCCTACACTTCGCGCTAATGGCATGTTTTTTGGTGATACCTGACATCTTGTCGATTGAGTTACAGATCCCAGCAACCGAGCATTGGTGGGTTTATTTGGCGCTGTTGGGTGGCGGCTTTTTTATCATGCTGCCGCCGTTGGTGATTGCCGAGCGACGGGGTGCGCAGAAAACCAGCTTTATCATTGCGATTGCTTGCATGGCTCTGTCGATGGCCGTGTTGAGTGTAGGTCGCAACCCATGGTTGACACCGATTTTGCTGCTAGTTTTTTTTAGCGGGTTTAATCTTCTCGAGGCGCTATTACCGTCGTGGATGAGTAAAATGTGTCCGGTGGGTTCGCGCGGCACGGCGATGGGGGTTTATTCTACTAGCCAATTTTTGGGGACCTTTTTTGGTGGTCTATTGGGCGGTTTGAGCGTTGAGTATGCGGGTGCTGATGGTCTCTTTGTGCTGTTAGCGATGGTGTTGCTGGGTTGGCTCATTGCTTCGGTCGGGTTGCAGACGCCCAGAGCTCTGCACACTTATGTAGTCAATAGTGGCGGGGTGGAACAACAAGATTTTGCAAAAAGAATGTTAAACATTGTCGGTGTTGAAGATATACTCG
>CALGJN010000321.1:0-15725 GCA_937920185.1 uncultured Cellvibrionales bacterium
GGTTGTGTAGATTACACCGTCAACCACAAGCGGCGTCGCCTCTTGACCTCGAGAGGTATCAAACTCATATGACCAATCTAAACCTAGGCTATTAACGGTGTCGCGGTTGATCTGTTTCAATGGAGAAAAGCGCTGCTCTTTATTAGTTCGACCATGTTTTGTCCAGTCGCCAGAATTTTGAGCGGCTTCATTTGCAGTTCTATCAGTTGCAGGACTCGAATTCGGTCCACAGCTACTGAACAATATGCAAGCCACTACCAGAATCACACATCGTTGGGGCAAAATAACATTCATATCGGCATACTCAATACATCCATATTTGACACGTGCGTTATGTTCCGTCTCAAACCTCAACTGCCGCTTTGGCGTCGGTGCGGCATGGTCTTTGGACAATTATTAAAAATTTGATTCAGGCCTTTTATGAGAATATTTTAAACATATTTTCGGCTAACAGAACTTACTTTTTTTTAATAATATTAAAATTTATGGGGTTGGATTTTAGAAGTGGTTTGTTATTAACTCGAAATTTATTGCGGTCTCAACTAACTCGTTGAACCCTTGTTAATTAGCATTTTTAGCGGCGCTGACAAAAAATATCTCAAAAAATCTTGTTGCGCCAGAACTGAGTGGGCTTGCAATTAGCTCTTAGAGCAAAGCCGCTGCTTCTGCGCACGTTGCGGCCTACGGGTTATTTGACCGATGTTGCATTAGCCCCATGGTTAACTATGATTGGTCTCGTGCGGTTGCGTTTTCTGGCGATGTTAGTGGCCACTGATTTCGGTTTGGCGGGTGAGCAATTCGGTATATCATAGGATGTCGGTTAGCCGAAAACAGCGAGTCTGTCGGATCCTATGCATGCACATGGCTTGTGCGCCCCTTATCACGAGATCCCTGTATGTCAATTACGCCCCCCATTTTCGCGTCGCGCAACATATTTTCAAATTTTATATTGATGACGCTGTGCGCGCAGTTTGCTTTTTCTGTACTCGCGATGAAGGGCATATTACTGCCACAAATGCTCGAGCTATGGGCTATTTCAAAAACCCAATTTGGTTTGTTAATGACCATTTATGGGGTGGTTCACAATATTTTTTATGTCGGGCTCTCTTGGGCTCAGGATCGATTTTCGCCGCGAGTATTGATCCCCGCCAATATGGTGCTGGGTGGTATAACGACTTTTTTTCTGGGTCAAACATCCGATTTTCAAACCCTGTGCTTGCTGTTTTTTATGCTCGCAATGTGGTGCGAAGGCGCGTTCTGGCCGGCCATCTTGTCATCGGTTCGCAAATCAACCGCTGCCGAGCATCAAGGGAAGATATTTGGCGTCTTTGAAGGCGGGCGCGGTATCGTCGAGCTATTTCAAAACGCGCTGACGGTGGCGCTCTATGCCACCTTGGGTTACAGCTTGCTGGGGCTTGAACTGGCATTTAAATGCAACGCCATCATCATGATTCTGCTCGGGATTGTTGCCTGGTTTCGATTGCCGGGCGAGTCGTTGCTAAAATCAACCGGGGATGGCAAAACGAAGATGACCGAAGTGGTCGAAGGCATGAAGCTGTCGCTCAAATTACCAGAGGTTTGGCTGGCAAGCCTAACCGGCTTCTTTATTTACTTTGTTTATACCAGTCTGCCCTTTTACATCACCTATCTTAACGATCTGCACACGTTGCCGGTGCTGGCTGTATCAATATTTGGCGTGGTCGCAACATCTGCCGGGCGCATCGGCAGCGCATTTCCGGCAGGCTTTATCGCGGCCAAATTCTTCGGCGGCACCAGTGGCGGAATGCGCGCAGGACTTTTAGCGGTGGTGTTACTGGCGGCTTTAATGAGCCTGCTACCAGCTAGCGCAGGCTTTTCATGGGTGGCGATGGCGATCATGATGCCGCTCATTTTGATCGTCTTTTTTATGCGCGCGCTGTATTTTGCGCCCTACGGTGAGATGGGGCTGCCGCCAAGATTCTCTGGCTCGGTGATCGCCATTGCCGCCTTTGTGGTGTATCTGCCATCATCTTTTGCCTACCTACTATGGGGCTATCTACTCGATTCATTTCCCGGTGAGACTGGCTATCGCTATCTGTTCGGAATTCTGGCCTGTGCTGCGCTTTTAGGTGCGCTGGTGGCGATGCAGTTACGGCGACGCATTAGCACCGATGCCAATCAAAGAATCGCGGAAAAGGTCAGTGAGCTCGATCGCAAGCTCGGCTTATCGGGCGAAGAGAAGTCGTTTTCATCTCCCAGCAACTAAGCCTTTTGGCTCGGTTATAAAGGTATCGCTGAGCAAAAGAACACCATCAACGCGTCGGGGCACGCACGATAGCCAAGCACGCCTGTGTATGCACGCAGCCAAAAGGCTGTGGTTGCCATCAATCATCGCGTTCAGAGATCGCCCCAGATGCCGTTTGACGGACTTTGTTGTAACAACAGGGGGGATAGTCTTTATGGCTGTTTTAATCGCTGCCAAACTAGCCATCTAGTCAACACAGTCTACCCGCCTGCAATGCATTTCACGGCAATTTTTATGACCGTGAATTGAGGCGGTGATTTGCGTAGTACGCCGAAATGAGCTGACAGGTGAGATGCTTATCAAGCGCTTTAATCCATGCTTGATACGAGTCGCGCAAGCTAGACAGTGGAGCCGCATTAAAAGCCGTACCGCCGTAGTCAGGACAGCCCAAAAGTAGGCCACACAAACTGCTGATGGCTATCCACCACTGGGGGTTCTCCTGCTGATGGGCTGGTATATCGTCTATCTGCTGAAGAAAATCGTCACACTCCTGAAAAAACTCGACGATTCTTTGTTTATCTTTGGCGACGGTCTCTGGGTTAATGTTCATTAAGCTGCTAACCCCCGACCGAATCTGACTCTCACCGACCTGTTTGAACGCCAATTCCATATCGGTGGCGCCGGCAAAAAGGCTGTCAAACAAATGGGGGTATTGCGGATCTAGCGCTTCGTTGTACATGATACGTCGCACCGTAGGACCTAAAATCGTATCAAACTGCTGCTGCCAAACGCCGGGCAGATGACCCTGGTATTTCGAGAGTATTTCCCATGAATCTCGGCATATCTCACCGTTCGGTAGGCACAGCAATGGCACCGCATATTTCAGCCGTCCAGAATGCTGGTCGGTTTCTTCACCCGGGTATGAACTGGATGATCTGTTGTTGCGATCAGCTCTGAGCGCGCCGACCGGTTGAGCGTGGCAGCCGAGCGCATAGGCTATCTCGCGATATGTGACTGCGGATGCGTCGAGCGCCCATCGAGCGACCTCGCAATAGTGCGAAAACGGTATTGTAACTAGATGCGGGATTGAGATTTGGTCGGGTGAAAAGCGAAGTGGAAAAGCGCTATTGGTCATTTTCAGAGCACCATTGTCGGTTGGGAATATTGCCTATATTACCCTCTCGCGATGACAATCTACATTGTCGAATATGAATCGACATGGATGGGGCACAAAGCGGTCATCGATCACACGGTGCGTGAGCTATAAATTTTATGCGCATGAGATTAAGGGTTTTCGGCCTTTTCGGATTTTCCGATGATGTCGACCATTTTGTTGCTGGCCGAACTCAACGCTACCAGTTTATTTGATTGATAGAGCTTGGCTTCGGCAAAAACGATCGATCGGCCATTTTTTATGATCGTGCTGGTGACTTCGATGTCTTGATTGGGAACGCAGGGTAAAAGGTAAGTGATGGTCATATCTAGCGTTAGAGGCATTCTTTGGCCCTGTGACATGACAATCATAAATTGCGCCATGGTCGCGTCTAACATACCGGCAACGAATCCACCTTGAACAATCGTTCCATTGGAATGCGTTAAATCGGTAGAGGGTAAAAATTTGCATGTGAAAGACGTGTAATCTTCAGCCATTGAGGCGCCTTTAAATCCCAAGATCTTTAAAAAAGGTGGGGCCTCTAGCAGTGCGGGGCTTAAATCCAACAGGTCGTTTAGGTCTTTATTCATAATTGTCATTAGCTACTGGGTGCTGTGCCCATTGGGGTGGGTAAAAAGTTGATCGGCGGGTCACTCAACGCGACATCCCGGCGACCAGGCTAAATTTATTATACAGTGCTGTAAAGTTCTGGCGTGTTTGTGAACGAAATAGTTTTTCAGTGGCTATGGGGCATGGATTAGTGCTGGTAGAGGCGATGTCTTATGGCGTGACCTTTGTGTCGGGTGCCATATTCATCGGGTGGTCGAGCACTTTAAGCGCAGTATTAAGAGGGATAGGCACTATGCGTTTTTCAGCGATGACCGTGATCGTCGGCTCGGGAATTTAGGTCACTTTGGCTGGCGGTTTAATACTTGGCTGGTTTGGCTTGCCTAAGCTGATTTTAGTGGGCGCGCCTTGATCGGTCATCGCCAATGCTGCTTTCGTGTCGTTGGTCAGTTTTGTACAACTATCGCGTCATTCGGCGAGAGTACAATTAAAATTGTCGCAATTATTGTTTGAAAAAGCGTTGTTTAAAGACACTTTTTACGTCGCCTTACCGGCATTTTTAGCGTCGGTGTCTAACGTTGGGACAATAATTTTACTGATCGGGCTTGTTGGGTGGGTTTTATTCGTCGGCGGTCGCTATGACGCTCAAAGGTTTGACAATAGCCGGTGCGCTAAAAATGAACCATTGGAGAAAACTCTAAAGCACCAGGCTAAGGGCTGAATGTTGTGGTCTGCGCCCCGACTAAATTGTCTGGCGTTGCCGTGCACCCACATCGCACTCGCAAGGTCAAAAGCGGTTGCCAATGTCACGCCGGACGTTTGGCACAACCGACAGGCGAGGGCAATCGATCTGGCGTTTAAAGGTTATGCCGCCAAGATTTGCAGTTGGTTTTGGTTTGCCGCATTATCCCTAATGGTTAAATGCTGTTCACAAAGGTTAAAAATTAAATGGCGCAGGAAAGGGAATCGATGCAAGACGACGGTGCTGCAACCGACCAAGAACACCTGGACGATGGGCAGTTAGAGGCAGCCACGCCGTATCGCCCGAGCGCTAAAGCTATCATGGCTATTGTAATAGGCCTAGCGTTGTTGGCCATGGTTGGCCTTGTGCGCAATGAAATGCTGGAAAAAGAGGCTCTGCGAGAGGAAATTGCCAACCTACAGGCGCAAAGAAATATCGCGCTCAGCAATACCCGTGATATTAAGTTACGCATGGCGAAAGCCGCCGACGATAAAGATAAGCAAGCGCACAGATTGGCCGCGCTGAAACAAGAAAGACTCAACGCCGAGACCCGAAAGCAGCAGCAGGCCGAGCGATTGCGCCAGCAAATTGCCCCCGGTTGGGTCGCAGAAACCTACGCCGACGGCAGCGGTTATGAGGGCTTCACCGACGAAGGTAAACCCCATGGCATTGGCAAATACACCCGTGGTGATGGCACCATTTATACCGGTGACTGGACCAGCGGTATCATTAACCGAGGCATCATAGAGTTTACCGACGGCGAGATTTATCAGGGCGAAATTTTAAATTACCGGCGCCATGGCATCGGACAAGCGACGTGGATGGCAGGGTCTCGGCGCGTTGACGATAACTATTTTGGCCAATACCAGAACGGCTCTCGCAATGGCAACGGCCGCTATACCTGGGCGAACGGCGATGTCTACGTAGGCGATTTTGTCGATGACTACCGCAACGGTAAAGGGCGCATGGCGTTTGCGAACGGTGACGTGTACGAAGGTGATTTTGTCTGGAACCTGCGATCGGGGCAAGGGCGCTTTACTTGGCGCGACAAGAGCTTTCATGTTGGTAGTTTTGACGGTGGGGATATCTCTGGGTACGGCGAGCGACGCTACACCGACGGGAGCGTCGAAGCGGGTTCTTGGAAAAATGGCGTATTGGTCGCGCGCTACCCACACCGCGGGTCGACGCGCACCGACCGCGCATCAGATCAGAGCTATATCACTGTCAAGGCAGATTGGGATGCCAATCGTGCGCTCTATGGGGCTTATTTTAAAGCGCGCGAAAACGCCATTGATGGCTCTTTGTGTCGATACAGCGATGGCTCAGAACTACGGGTATCGATATTGAGTTGTCCGTTAAACAATTAACCAGCCTATGCGCGTCGATCGCGGTTGTGGTTTGCCCACCGCGGTCTGTACCTTGTCATGGACGGCGGCAAAAACTCATCACCGCGATTGGCTCAGTGGCGGTTTACCAATGCGCCTACCTGAGAGAACCAACCACCGCTGACGACAGATTTTTGGCGAGTGAACGGTTAGGATGTAACGGCCAGGTTAAATAACAGGATCTTATATGCTGCTAGCGTCTCGATCGGTGGCTTTTCGCCGTTATCAACAGCTCGCTCTGATTGTCATCGCGGCAGGGGCCATTTACCCACTACTCTACCTGCGGCAAAATTTTGAGCTGTCGATACTCGACGCCTTTAACATCAATCAGACTCAGTTGCGCTATTGCAGTTCGCTTCTTGGCCTGATTTTTATGCTCACCTATATCCCTAGTGGCTGGCTGGCAGATCGCTTTTCGTCGCGTAAATTACTGGCCTACTCGCTGTTAGCAACGGCTGCGCTAGGCCTTTGGTTTTCGACCATGCCGTCCTACGCTGCGCTGCGGGTTATCTATGCAGGTTGGGGTCTGGCGACGGGCCTAACCTTCTGGGCGGCACACATTAAATTGGTGGCGATGTTGGCAAACAACGACCAGCGGGGACGATTTTTTGGCATTCTCGACGGCGGCCGCGGTCTTGTCGAGGCGCTGTTGGCGACTGTGGCTGTTGGACTGTTTGCCTATTTTATGGGTCGAGATGGCGGTTCGACAAGCATCGCGCTGAGGCAGGTTATTTATTTTTATGTGGCGGTGTTACTGGTTTTGTCGCCGCTGGTGTACAGGTTTGTCGATGACGCTGAAGAGGCCGAGGCGGGCGATCACAAAACGTCTAAAAATGCCTTTACCAGCGATCTCATGGTAGTGCTTCGGCGCCGTGAAATCTGGTTGTGCGCCATCTGTATCGTCTGTGGTTATCAGTTGTTTTATGCCACCTATTCTTTTTCCGCATACCTACAACAACACTTTGGGCTGACGGCGGTCATGGTTGGCACCATTACCTTGGCCAAGCTATGGATGCGACCTATTGGCGGTATAGCGGCGGGGTTTATTGGTGACTTGATCAACCCCGAAAAAGTCTTGTCGCTCCTGCTAGTGCTCGCCTCTCTGGCGCTGGCTGCGATGGCCTTTTTACCCACCACGGCGGCGACGGCGGCGATGCTGGCGATTGTATTGATGATTGGTTTGTTGACCTATGCGGTTCGAGGCCTGTACTGGGCGACCCTCGAAGGCTGTAGCGTGCCCAACCATATCAAAGGACTGGCGATTGGTGTTATCTCAATGATTGGGTACTTTCCCGAAATATACCTGCCGCTGTTAAGCGCATCGCTGATAGAGCAGTACCCCGATGGCCTTGGTTATAAGATCTATTATTTGGCATTGGCTAGCTGTGGGTTGGTGGGGGCTTATGCGGCCTATCGCCTGGCGCAGCCGAGGTCCTAGCAACTAGCGCTTAATATTTGAGCGCTAACATTAGCGTTACCAGAGGTTAATAGAGGTGTGTCCGAAGCTGCTTTAGAGGAGGTCGATCGATGATGACGCTCTTGTCTGCGGTATTGCGTGTGTGCAGCGCAAGGGCGATCCAGTGTTGCAGTGCTTCTCCAACTAGAACTCATCGCTGTTGATGACATGTTGTCATCCGGTAAACATTGCTAAATGGCTCTAAATATCTCTGTTTCGAGTTGCTCGAGGTGAGGCCTCGAGAAAAACCTAGTTGAGTAACGCCTCAACTAGGTTAGAACCGTTAACGCGTTAAAGCTTTAACGCGCTTATTAGCTCTCAAGATGGCTGTGGGGTCGTGAGGCCACTCCCCCTTTTTAATGCCGCCTATTAAATTGATCTTAGATCAAAAGTTATAGGTAAATACCGCTTCAAGAGTGCGCCCAAAGTTAGCTTGCGTTTGGCCATCGGCTGGCACGCCAGCAGGTGTTCCTGTGCCCGAACCCGTCGAGGGTACATCGCGTGTAAATAAGTAAGCGTACTCGTCCGTTAGGTTCTTGCCGATGAGCGCAAACTGCCATTTTCCGTCTTCACTACCCACCCGAACCGACATGTCTAACTGCTCATATCCGCCTTGAACGGCATAGGGATGCGCAAATTCACTGTAGCTGTAGTCGTCTTTAAATTGCAGGCTAACGGTAGTTCCGAACATCATGTTTTCGCCAAACGCAGCCTCATACTCAAGGCCTAGGTATCCAGAGTATTCGGGTGCTAACAGTCGGTCTGCACCGCCGAGTTGCTGCTGCGGCACTGACACAACCTCATTTGGTTCAATGTTACAGCCGTTGGCGGGAGTTTGTCCTGCAATACACGGCGCAATAAAGTCCTCATAACCTGAATCAAGGAATAAGATAGAACCATGAAGCGTTAGGCCTTCCATGGTCGAGGGCGCATAAACGAGGTTTATTTCAGCACCTTCGGTCTTGGCAGAGCCGGCATTGTATGTCACGTTCGACCATAGCACTGAATTGAAGAAATCAACTTGCAGGCCCTCAAACTCATAAGAAAATATCTCAGCTTCAACGCTTAGAGTGCCATCTGCGAACAGGCCTTTTAAGCCTAATTCAAAGCCATCGACTTCTTCTGGTTCAAAGGTAAAATCTGAAACCTTATTAGAAAGAACCGCTAATATGCCGCTATTTGAAAAACCTCCAGATTTCCATCCCTGCTTGTACGCCCCGTAGATCGAAACCTCGTCTGACAGTTGATGACGAATGGTTATTTCTCCAACCGTGTCATCGTGTTTTTGGGACGCTTCAATCATTCCCACGCTTGCAGGGATCCAGAGTCCCAACACCGCTGGATTGACATAGGGCTGTTTGAAGTAGGAATCTTTTTCTTCTTCAATGTACCTGATTCCCGCAGTAATCTGAGTGTTGTCAGTAACATCACCAATAATCTCTGCATAGAACGATATGGTTTCACCATCGCTCTCTGACTTCTTGTCATACAGCATATGAGTATAGTCGCCAGCAATATAACCCACCGTAGGTGCGTTCGAATTCATGAGGCCTCCAGTCATCACGTCTTGGGCAAAGAATCGTTCGGTGTCTTGGATATATAGTCCACCTACCGCATTAATTGGCCCATCGAATCGTGAATTCGCTCGAATTTCTATCGATGTACTGTCAAACGAATTATTTTCTGATGCCATAACATTTGGCAAGCCGCCAGCATCAAAATCTCCCACCCAGTAGGTCTCATTTTCGTGGGTATTTAAATGCGCCGTGAGGTCGAAATCGTCCGCGCTGTAGTCGATGGTTAATGTGACGTTGGTCGCTTCATAATCTTCACCTAACTGACCCCCGAAACGGCCCATGCGCGAATGTGAGTTTGCCATCACTGCAGGATAGGGGTTTTCAGCAATTCGGCGATCGCCGACACAATCTTTTTCTGGAAAGCCTTGCTGTGCAACACCGTTATTGGCTCCGCAAAACGTCAATTCTCGCGCGCCACTAGGTGAATTCGTTTCATATTCAGTTTGCGACACTTTGAGCTTCATGTTCAAGTTGTCTGACAATGACCAGTTAAGCGTCAACCGCGCATAGGTGCTTTCTTGTCCTGGCCAGTAGTCTTCGTTTGGCGCCGGTACAGGAAATGGTCCTCCGGGTGCGCTAGTCGCGACGTCAAATGGATTGATACTCTGCGCAACCGCCTGATTGGTGGTAAGACCATCGCTGGCATCGGTCATTCGAAGCGCTAATCGCGCGCCAAAGTTGTCGCTGATAGGGCCTGAAATGATGCCTTCAAATGCGGTTCTCTGCTCTTCCATTTCGTAGCCAAACTTGGTGCTTGCCTCGAATTCATCAGTGGGGTCATTGGTCTCGAAAGTGATCACACCGGCGGTCGCATTCTTACCAAAATATAACGCCTGAGGCCCCTTGAGTATGGCCACCTGCTTAACGTCAAATGTGCCCTCGTTAATGACTCTTCCGTTTTCGTAATACACACCATCCATGATGGTCGATACCGATTGTGCGATACCAATGCTGTTGCCGTTGGAAGCAATTCCACGCATATTGATAACGGCGCCACTACCGGACACTGACCGTATTAAGTCTACTCCGGGCGTGCTTGAAGCGATGTCTTCAAAGGTTGTCAAACTGAGATTGTTCAGGCGTTCCTCGCTTAACACAGTGATTGCTACTGGAATATCCCTGACGGACTCTTCGATACCTCGGGCCGTCACAACAATTTCTTCTAAGACGTTACTGCTTTGCGCATAGGCACTACTAATGCCAGCCCAACAGGCTAAAAAAACACCGGCTTTTATTTTGCTTGAAATATTTCGTTTACTCAGTCTTGATAAGACCATTGTATTCCCCACATAATCTCTTTGATTTAAAAACGCAATCTGAGTGTCACTCTTTTCAGACTTTAAATATGCCTTAGCTTAGCCTCTAAAGAGCCAAAACATTGCAGTCGTAAAAAATCTCCCAGAACCTCGTACAATTAAAATATAGTGTTTATTTAAATAATATTCAAGATAATTCCGTTCATAATCGAATAACAACCAATTAATGTTATGTTTTTATTCGTACTTAAATTAATTGTTCGAAAAATCGACAAATGTTATTCGAAAATGTACAAATATCATCCCATGTTTTACATGCGCCGATTGATTTTAAATTCCTTATATCTAACCTAAAAGACTTTTATTAAGGGTTATTTCTGGTGAGTATCGTTACCACACTCCCGCCGTGGCAAGGGTATTTGAGGTCGAATTAGCAGCAGTAGCATGGGCATAATGGTGGATGCGCTAAAACTGTAAGATAAGCGGATATACTCACTAATGATTAGATGTTATTGCCGGTCTAGAAGTAGAATAGGGATGGGGCGCTTATGGTGATTTTAGCGTTGTAATGCAGAGTTTTAATTCGACGCTGTCGATAAACATTTTAAAATACAGCAACAACGCCGCTATAGAGCGCACTAAAAATGGTAGTTGGCCCACAAAAACATAACTTCAAGAGGATTACATAATGTCAAAATTTCTTACAAGCGTTTGCGTTACCTTGATGTTGACCATCGTTTCAGTCTTTGCCGTGGCAGACGGTCACACTCCTCGAATGGACGCGCTGGAATTAATCTCGTTTAATCTTAAAAAGGGTAAAGACATGGATGATGTCTTTAAGCATGCCGCCGAAATGGATAAGTGGATTGCGTCTAATATCGATACCGGCTACATGGCCTGGGTGATGGTTCCCGACACTGTTTCGATGAGAGATTATCCGATGGATTTTTTCTGGCTGGGCGTTGCAAAAGATAATGCTACGATGGGGAAAAATCGCGATGTGTGGTGGCAGAAGGGCGCTAAAATGCAGAAAAAGTTTGACGCTCTAGCATCCTTTGAGGGTCGTAGAACCATGACGAGTATGAGTGTAAAACCTCTAAGCGATAAGCCCGGTAATGGTGTAATGACGGTATGGTCATGCGAATACAAAGATGGGCAAGGGTTTGCTGAGGTCGCCGCTGGCGATAAGGCAATGCTCGATTACATGGATAAAGTCGGTATGCCCGGTGGACTGGTACGTTGGTTTCCCGGGGCGGGAGGGCCTAAGAGCGACACCGCCGATTTTAGAAACGTATTTGTCTCTGCGTCCGATGAAGAACGCGGTCAGGCTTCAGATCTAATGCTCGCTGGTGGCCAGCAAGCTCTTCAGCAGGCCTATGGTAATGCGGTAGAGTGTGACCAGCCTCGAGTTTGGCGGGCATTCCACGTTGTGGGCAAGTCGCTTTAACAGAACCCGATAAATAGCTCGATACAAAGCCCATTGCATAACGGTATTGATGGATAGATTTTTCAGTACCGTTGTTCATGGTGGTTCTTACCCGTGTCTTTTAACAGTATACGCCGACCTTGAACACCGAATTGGACGCGCGTACATGCTCGGTTTAAATACTCGGCTTAAAAACTCGGTTTAAGCGCATCGTCTAGCGCCCGACCAATACACAGACCGCCTAGTTCCAAGCATCGGGTACCCGAGCAATGGCAAAGACTCATGCTCGGCAATATAAGCGCTGATGAGATGTTGGAGCGTATGGCCAAGCAAGCCACTGTTACTGTGCCGACAGTGACATAGCGGTAGCACCGGCGTCGCCACATAATGATTTTATTTTAGCTCTAAGTTATCACCCATTGACCAATAAACCGGCCCGCTATTGCACGTGCGCATGGGTAATTTCAGCGCTCGTAATCCGCCATTGAGGCCCGTGACAGCCGCAAAAAATTCAATCCATGCGATTGCAAGTGCCGACTGCCCCTCGTTACTATAGGTGGGTGCATAGTCACGGCGGTATTTAACGCATCAGCGGGCGTTGACTTCATCGCTAGTGAATACTAAACGCTGGGCGCGATAAGGCGTTAACGTCGCGAGCAGCGCGGCCTACATTTTTACACGGTTAATCAAGGGGTTTTTATGTCTAATCCGGTAGCAATTTTGTCGGCGTCGCGCACGCCCATGGGCGGTATGTTGGGAGCTTTATCGACGGTGGCTGCGACCGATCTCGCAGCCACTACCATTCGTTCGGTGGTGGCTAAAGCAGGGCTGTCAGACGATGCAATCGACGAGCTTTTGATGGGTTGCGTTTTGACCGCGGGTGTCGGCCAAGCGCCTGCAAGACAGGCGGCGTTGGCGGCTAATTTAAGCCAGGCAACGAGTTGTTCAACCATTCAAAAAGTCTGTGGTTCGGGTATGAAAGCGGTGATGCTGGGTTGCAATAGCTTGCGCGCTGGACAGACTCAAACTGCCATCGCAGGGGGTATGGAAAGTATGAGTCGTGCGCCTTACCTGCTGCCCCAAGCACGCCAAGGATACCGCTTTGGCGAGGCGCCGATGCTCGATCATATGGAGTACGATGGACTTCGCGATGCCTATCAAGCCACCGCCATGGGCAGCTTTGCGGAGAACTGCGCCGATCGTTATGGTTTTACCCGCGAGCAGCAAGACGCGTATGCGATTGAATCGCTGAGACGGGCGAATTTTGCTATTGCCGAGGGCTCTTTTAGCGATGAAATCGCACCGGTGAGGTTTGCTTCGCGCGCCGGCGAGGTTTGCGTTGACACCGATGAGCAACCCGGACGCGCCCGCATAGAAAAAATACCCAATTTAAAACCCGCATTCCGACGTGGAGGCACGGTCACGGCGGCCAATTCGAGCTCTATTTCCGACGGTGCCGCAGCCGTGACCCTGATGATGGCCGATCGGGCCGAGGCGTTAGGCTTGCAACCGATCGCTCTGATCCGCGGTTACGATGACGCAGCCCATGAACCGGCGTGGTTTGCGACCGCACCGGTTGCGGCGATTAAAAAAACCCTCGACCGCGTGGGTTGGTCGGTAGACGACGTCGATCTATGGGAAATTAACGAAGCCTTTGCCGTCGTCACCATGGCCGCGATGCACGATTTACACATCGACCCTGCGCGCATGAATATACACGGTGGTGCCTGCGCACTGGGACACCCAATCGGCGCGAGCGGCGCGCGAATACTGGTGACATTGGTACATGCGTTACGCCAAAAAAACCTCAAACGCGGGATAGCCAGCCTGTGTATCGGGGGTGGCGAGGCGACGGCACTGGCGATAGAAATTCCCTAGCTAGCAAGCATATCTATGCTTGGATTGTCGGTATAAGGCCTAGCGGTGGGGTATAGGTTTACCCCCAGCGCGTCGATCCGTCAGCGCAGACGCTTTGGGTCAAAACCCAGTGGGCTTGCCGACCAGATAGGCTGACGATTATCACCTGACAAGGGGGTGAGCGCGAAAGGGAATTGATCACAGACAAGTACAATATTTGAGAGGCAAAATCCTTTTCGGCGTGTTGTTGTTAGCGTATTGTCGAAATTATTGGGTCGTGGTTTTGGTAGATTTTTTACGCTGAGATTCGATCGATCTTAAACTCTAAAAGCTCTATTTCATGTTACTCAGGTTATCATCTTTTGCAATGTGTCTTGTTTTTCGGTTCACGCTTTGGGTGGCCAATCCATCCATTAGCTCGGGCGGTTTGATCCAACAACGTGGAGGATTTGCTATAATTGGCGTTGAATTCATGCCATGAACCTATTGTTATGATCACTATCAACCCGCACTGCAGCATTGCCGAAGACGAGATTGAGTTCTCGGCGATTCGCGCGCAGGGCGCGGGCGGGCAAAACGTTAACAAGGTGTCGTCGGCCATTCATTTACGCTTTGATGTTAACGCCTCGTCGCTGGCCGATGTGTACAAGCAACGTTTGCTCGCGCTGAGCGATCAGCGCATCAACAAAGACGGTATCGTGATTATTAAAGCGCAGCAGTTTCGCACCCAAGAGAAAAACCGCAGCAGTGCGTTGCAGCGGCTCAGCGAACTGATCGCGGGTGTGACCGTGGAGCGAAAAAAACGACGGCCGACCAAGCCGTCGAGAAATTCGCAAAAAAAGCGCATGGACAGTAAAACACGGCGCGGCAAAATTAAATCGCTGCGCGGCAAACCGGTGGATTAATGGATGGCTATTGCCGCGACTCCCTCAGGTGCCCGACGGCAAAAAGATTAGGGCTAAGAATTAGGGATTAAGGAACAGGGGCGAAGGAACAGGGGCGAAGGATTAGTGGCCATAGGCTTTGCAGATAGGGTGATTTCTGCCGGTCTGCGCTTGGCGCATGGCTTCGCCTTGGTCTGAATTGCGCGTATTCCCCCGGTGGTTGGTCTGGCGCTAGGGCGCGACGATTGCGGGTCTTGGTACATTTTGTAACTGGGTTATTTCAGCCGCAGTGAATGGCCGATCAAAAATTAATAGCTCATCGATAAAGCCCGAATACCTTAAACCCAAGTAAATATTGGCGTTGTTGTGGTGCCAGGTAAATGGGTCTTTTATCGGCTGGTGGGTGATGACCCGTTGGCCATCGAGGTAGAGGTTGGCGCTGGCATTGCCACTGCCCAATTGGTCGTGAGTAATGGCCACGTGGGTCCAGCGATCGCCGCTAAAAGGCGGGTCTAAGATACCCCTCACTCGGTGATAAAAGCCCTTGGTGGCAATGTCTTTATCGCTGCTTGTCCAAGATGCCTCGTCGCCGGCGACACCGAGTCGAAACATCCGCTTGTCATTGGTGGGGGTAAAATCTGTCCAGATCGCCGCGTTTCTGTGGCTGGTTTCGGTGATCTGTATGGGGTCAACGTAGTTTTTACTGAGGTCTTGGTCTGGGTCTATCTTTAGCCAAAAAGCGATGGTGCCGCTCCAGTTTTGCGGTTTAAAATTGACATTGTCGACGGCTTTATAAAACACCACCGGCACCAGATTATTTTTAAATTCAAGCGCACCGCCATATTTTCCCTGATCGAGGGCGATGCTAACAGCGGGTGCGAATTGCAAGCTGCTTGCGGCGGCGTCCAACTGCTTGCGCGATGGCGCGCTATACAGGCGCGGATCACCACGGGCAAAATCGGCCGTGGTCGCGGTATCAAACGACGCGTAAAAAAGCAGCCCTTCGTCGAATCGATGATCGACCCCACTGGTATTTAACGCACTGCACGCAGCAATGCCCAACAGCGCACTCGTCGACAGTATTAGCAGGGGTTTATTTAGCTTGGTTGGGGTATTCATCATGGCTCCCTGATGACGGCGCGGTACTCAACGTACCAAACCTATAAAAAGTATAGACCATGAATATTGAATTGAAGGC
>CALGJN010000322.1:0-2005 GCA_937920185.1 uncultured Cellvibrionales bacterium
AGTTCCAAACCATGCAGTTCCAAACCATGCAGTTCCAAACCATGCAGTTCCAAACTTTAGATTTCCAAGCTAAGCAGTTACCAAAAAAACTACCGCCGAAGCGGCGTTCGGTGTTGCAGCGCTAGGCAGACAGTGCCGCCACCATTCTCTGTTTGACGTCGTCCAGTGCACCGGAACCATCGACCGATGAAAACGACAGTCCGTCGTTATCGGCAGCTAAACGCTGATAAAAATCGACCAGCGGTCTAGTTTGCTGATGATAGACATCCAAACGCTTGCGCACCGTGGCTTCGCGATCGTCCTCGCGTTGCACCAAGGCCTCACCAGACGCATCATCTAAACCCTCGGTCTGCGGCGGATTGTGCTCTATATGATAAACCCGTCCAGAGCTTTCGTGAACTCGACGACCACTCAATCGCGAGACAATTTCCTCATCATCAACAGCAATCTCAACGACGTATTCGATATCTACCCCAGCGTCTACCATCGCCTCTGCTTGTGGGATGGTGCGCGGAAAACCATCGAACAAAAATCCATCAGCGCAGTCAGCCGCGGCGATACGTTCCTTGACCAGCGCTATAATAATGTCATCCGACACCAATCCCCCAGAGACCATAATTCCTTGAACCATAAGCCCTAGTTCGGTGCCCGCCTTGACCGCCGCACGCAGCATATCGCCGGTCGAAATTTGTGGAATACCGTAATGCTCGATTATAAATTGTGCCTGTGTGCCTTTGCCGGCGCCAGGCGGGCCTAATAGGATCACTTTCAATTTGCTGTACCCCCAGTGTTGTGTTTACCAATTGCGTCGTCGCCGCTTACCCGCAACTCTGCCTCCGCGCCCTAAAATGGATTCAACCATCGAAAAGGACTCCACTCGCCAACCAATGACGGCCCGTCACATTACACGGATTAAAAACTACAGACAAGCCTTGCACCTTGTCAGGCCAACTAGATAGCATCACCAGAGCCATTTTCAGTCTCTTTGACGGCTTGCCAAAGAGCCTGTAAGGCCGGCGCATCGAGATTTGTCAAGTCGCCTTTGACCACCCGTTGCTGCATGCCTTCGACACGGTTGGAAAACTTTTTATTGGCGCCGCGCAACGCGCGCTCCGGATCGACCCCCAGATGTCGCGACAAGTTCATACAACTAAATAGCAAATCGCCAAATTCATCCTCGATAGCCGATTGATCGTCACTCACCATCGCCTCTTGCAATTCCGCCAGTTCACCCGACACCACAGGCAGCACATCGACTGGGTTCTGCCAGTCAAAACCCACGGTAGCCGCACGCTTTTGCAGTTTTAATGCCCGCTGCATGGCCGGCAACGCCTTGGGTATATCAGCGAGCAAACCATCAGTCCCGCGGTTGGCGCGCTCTTTCTTTTTAAGCGCCTCCCAAGTGGTAGCAATATCGCCATCGTTGAACTCTGTCTCGGCACTGCGTCGAGATGCCAGCGAACCCTCGGGAAATACGTGCGGATGGCGTCTGAGAAGTTTAGTCGTTAACGCCGTCACTACTTGCTCAAAATCAAAGCGCTCCTGCTCCTCGGCTAATTGACTGAGAAACACCACCTGAAATAGTAGGTCACCCAACTCATCGCGCAATTGCGGGTAATCGGCATTTTCGACCGCATCAATAACCTCGTAGACCTCCTCCAGAGTGTGGGTCAAAATACTCTTATAATCCTGTTTAGCGTCCCAGGGACAGCCCGTTTCCGGATCGCGTAAGCGACGCATCAGATAGCATAAATCGGCGATGGTGTAGTGTGGCGGCATGATTTCCTCGAAATTTTGGCTTCGCGGCCAGTCGATGAATATCTGGCGAACCAACGCCAAATGCGGTTGTTCTTTGATGATCCAGCCGTCGCCAGCGATCGATTCGGGTGATGCTTTATTGCCGTGATGCCCTTATTTGCATCGGCTTCCTATTATGCTGATTATGGGTTCCCATAAATACCCATCGACAGATAGCGATCGCCCCGATCACAGATAATCGCCACAA
>CALGJN010000323.1:0-3450 GCA_937920185.1 uncultured Cellvibrionales bacterium
TTTTTGTCATGCGGGTCGATGACAAGAAAAGCGTTGGCGTCAAGCGGGTGCGCTAAAAGTAATCGAGTCATCCGCATGGGCAACTGGGTTGGTCAAACCACTCTGCGTGATCAAATAAAACACATAATCCAAGCGGCGCGGTGGGTCATCTCCAATTGATGCCCCGGTGTACTTCGTTAAGTCGTGGCCCAGCGAGATTGATTAATTACTGGCATAGCGCCGACATCGCGTTTTTTACGCGCTAATGCCATAGACTGGTTATTCAAATACTGTGCCTAACCATTTACGCGGCCGAGGCGGTGTAAAAATAATCAGTGAAAAGTTATGCCCAACCTAAACAGATTTGCAAAAGGACGATAAACTATTATTTTTCGAGCAATAAAGTTTGTAGGCTAGGTAGGGCTTATTTGTTGCCAAGTCGCAGTTTACAAAGAGCATTAATATAGGAAGCCCATTAGCGTTGTAAATAATAGTTATTTGCTTCTCAGAATCACTGCAGTTGCACCACACAGCGATAGCCGACAATTCCGTCAATCGACTCATATAAAGCAGCTTCCAGGGCATGAGATGTTCTTGCGTTGGTTCTTACAATTAAATCCAATCGACAATGTTATTCCTGGCTATGGGGATGAGTCAGGCGTCTATGCCTATTAAAAAGTGTGAGTGTAAGCGTCTGACAAAAAAAGAAAAAGCCCTCTATAGGCAACCTATAGAGGGCTGATTAAACAATGAACGGCTAAAAAGCGATCGTATAGCTAATACGATACTCTCGACCAAAATTGTCATAGAGCTCTGCCAAATCCATTGAATACTTGTCATTGACATCCAGTACAGGGTCCTCATCGGTGATGTTGAGCGCCGACAACGTGACCCGACCGCGATCAGACATATCATAGGTATAGGTGAGATCGTGCACTAACCAGTTGTCAACGCTGTCGATGGGACGCAACATCTCGGTACCTTCGACGGCCTCAGTGCGACCATAGGTTGAGTCAATAAATTTTGCAGTATAGGCGAGAGAGTGTTCATCGAGACTCCAGCTACCGGTAAAAGTCGAGCGATAGTCGGGCATTAAATACCAACCTGCTTGATCTTGAATTGGACCCTCGTAAGAGACTTCATCGTCGTACGACAACATAAAGCTATTGTCCCAAGATGCCGAGATCGTTCCAACAGAGGTATCAAAGATGGCAGACATATTTAGATCGATACCGGTGATTGTGCGCTCGGCGCCGTTGTTATAGCCGGTACCTGCTTCGTCTATCCGACCCGCAGCATTGCGCTTGATGTAAAAAACATCATCATTGACCAATGTTCCAGCTCGCTCTTTGTTGACCAGTGACTGTACCGTCTGAGTTTGGATGACATTGTCGATCGCAAGGTCGAAGTAATCCAAACTCAGGTTAAACGCATCGACCGGCGTCCAAACAAGGCCTAAATTGAAATACTCCGAGGTCTCGGCTTCCAATTGATCGTTAGAACGGTAGTAGGTGTCAACTTGTCGCTCGTTACAATCAGCATCCGAGACACCGGTAGTCTCACACTGCACATAGTCAATTGTGTCCTCGGCGCTAAAACTGGTCGCTGCATACAATTCGTCTAGTTGTGGGGCCCGAAAACCCTCAGAGAACGACGTGCGCAAAACAAGCTGTTCATTGACCGCCCAGCGCGCCGATACCTTGGGTGATAATTCACTACCAAAGTCACTGTATCGGTCGTAACGCATCGAAAAATTAACTTCTATATCTTCCGTAACCGGAAGTCTACTCTCGTAGAAGACTGCAGTGACATCGCGCTCGCCAGCTGCAGAATTCCCCGCAGAACCACCGACTAAATCAGCTGCAGATTGGGCATCGTAGGTCGACGAGTAGGTTTGTTCGAAGTATTCCATGCCGGCGTAGTGCGATATATCTCTGCCACCAATAGCAAATTTGTCAAATCCAGCACCGCCAAAATACTGCTTAAAAGTACCACGGTTTTGGACAAGCGTGGTGGCACTCATATTGGCTATGCCTTCCTCAGAGTCGAGCTCAATACCATTCTCAATATTGTATTGCAGCCCACCATAAGACAAATAGTATTCACCAGTGTCTTTGTTGTCGGTGATATTTTCGTGGTAATAGACTTCCCAGTTCAAACTACCATTGTCACCTCTCAAACCAAATAGGTAATCTTCGTTGGTATCCTCTGCATTAGCGTCCCGAGTGCCGATACCAACCCATCTAAAGTAACCGCTGGTCTCTTCGCCATAGGGGTTGTGTGGGTTATCCGCAGTTATTGTCTCCCAACCGGCTGCTGGCGGCGCATAACGACCGAAGCTCTTACTTTGAACGATCATTGCTCGTCCAAACCACTCAATATCGTCAGTAATAGCATAATCCATATTGACAAATAGACTATTGCGATCGGTTGACATCTTATTATAAGAAACGTTTGCATAGGGATACATGCAGTAAGTCGAACCCTCAGCCCAATCATCATCTGCGGCAACTTCCACAAAAGGATCACCTAATGAACTACAAAGCTTTGATGCGCTGGCGGACTCTTCATCTGGCGAGGCGATCGTTGCTCCATAAATACTGTAGCCATCAGTCTCTGAATACGCCTGGATAGTGCCATCTCCATCGAGGTCGCGCATCCAAGCGGAAGTATATGACCTGTCGCCATCGGAGATCCCATCCCGCTGCTGATGATCAAAGGCGACAGTGACATTCCCTCTATCGCTATTCCAACCTCCAATTAGTGAGAATTCTTTACTATCGAGACCCGGATCCTGGTCGCGATCACCCGCACCAACGGTAATTTCAAGGCCCTCAAAATCATCTTTGAGTATCACATTGACGACACCGGCCACTGCGTCTGAGCCGTAAACGGAAGATCCGCCATCAGTCATCACCTCCAAGCGTTCAACTGCGGCCATAGGTATTGCGTTGATATTGGCCGCGCCTCCGCCAAAGGTCGGTGAACCCGGCATTCTCCGCCCATCCATCAACACCAAGGTTCGTCCTAGCCCAGCACCGCGAAGGTCAATTCCCGCGTTAGCACCAAAACTGCTGCCAGATGATTCGGAAAACGACCCATGGCTATTCAGTGTCGATTCTCGTAGCGCGTCCGCTACCGTAAAATCACCCTCGATACGCATGTCCTCAGCCGTAATTGAGGTGATCGGAGATGCCCCGTCGACCACTGCTGTTTTAATGCGCGAACCGGTCACCATTACTTCTTGAATTTCATCGACTGATGCTTGCCCGATAGCAATACCAGACATTGTGCCAAAGGCGGTCAAGCTCAACCCGAACACCGTGTTTCGCGCAATACAAGTAAATCTGTTAGTTTTTTTCATATGTCTCTCCCTAGAAAAAGCTTAATTCGTACATTGATAAATTCTTGGACGCCGTTAGCAATAATCGACAAAAAATCCGAGTGTTTACGCTGTCGATAACCCATCGC
>CALGJN010000324.1:0-6648 GCA_937920185.1 uncultured Cellvibrionales bacterium
TGCACGTAGGTATCTGTCAGATTAACGTTGCCAGCGCGCAGACTTTTGACTTCCCAACCGAGTAGGGCTAATCCAGCTTCAAATTTTTGCTCAATGAAGTAATCGTGCTTAATTTTTCTATTCAGCGCGATGGTCGATGAAGTCACTTTGGGTTTCTTTTTTGTCATACTCGGGATTATACGGTGAGTCGTGCGATTGTCATCGATTATTCGCGGCTTTGCGCGCTGTTACCCATCACAGTGTGCCAAGGATGTGCGTTAATAGTCACTGCGCGGTTGCGCGGTTGCAAACGGATCTCTTATGATCATGCTGAAGCGAATGCCGAGCGTTAGATGCCGTTACCATAGGTCGGCAGCACCTCGAATAAGGAGTAAGTGATGAGTAATCAGGTGAAGGGTATGCATGGTATTTGGACCAGCCGCTGGACGTTCATAATGGCCGCGACGGGTTCTGCCGTCGGACTGGGTAATATGTGGAAGTTCCCCTACGTTGCCGGTAGTTATGGCGGCGGAGCCTTTGTCTTGGTTTATTTGGTGTGCATCTTGCTGATCGGCGTTCCGGTGATGATGGCTGAAGTGCTGTTGGGTCGGCAGGGTCGCCAGAGCCCAATCAACTCGATGCGCGAGGCGGTTGCCGCGAGCGACAGTCCGCCCGGATGGCGCTATATTGGTTGGCTGGGCATTACCGCTGGATTATTTATCTTGTCGTTTTACGCGGTGATTGCCGGATGGGCGTTGGATTACATCGTGCAAATGGCCCGTGGCGACTTGCGCGGCGCAGACGGAGAGATGGCTGCGGCGCTATTTTCAAATCTCACCGAAAACCCATTGAGATTGATTCTTTGGCAGACGATTTTTCTTGGTTTGTGCGTTGGGGTGGTGGCAGGCGGTGTTAAAAAGGGCCTCGGCAGTGCCGTCGAAGTTCTCATGCCGCTGCTGTTTGTGATGTTGCTGGGCATGTTGCTGTACGCTATTTTGAATGGCAATTTTTCTGCTGCTTGGAACTTTTTGTTCGCCGTTGACTTTTCATCGCTAACTTGGCGCGCGGTGTTAGAAGCCATGGGTTTGGCATTTTTTACGCTGAGCCTCGGTATGGGATCAATTATGGCGTATGGCGCCTATATGCCGGCTGACGCGAGTATTGGCAAGACGGTGCTGATCGTTGCGCTGTTTGACAGTTTAGTGGCAATTATTGCCGGTTTAGTGATTTTTTCTATCGTATTTTCGACCACGGGGATCGAACCCAGCGCTGGGCCTGGGCTGATGTTTATCAGTCTTCCAGTGGCGTTTGGCAATATGCCCGGGGGCCTGTTGATCGGTGTGGTATTTTTTATCTTGGTGGCGATTGCCGCGTGGAGTTCGGCGATCTCGCTTCTCGAGCCGGCGGTGGCGTGGTTGATGGAGGCTAAACACATCGGTCGTATCACCGCTAATGTGGTGCTCGCAAGCCTCGCCTGGGCACTTGGTTTGGGCACCGTTTTTTCTTTTAATATCGCCGCTGATATGACCGTCGCGGGGTTTACGTTTTTTGACGCGCTGGACTTTTTGACCGCCAATATCATGCTGCCACTCGGCGGGTTGGGGATTGCGCTGTTCGTCGGTTTTGTAATGAAGCGAGAGCTGGTCAGTGGGCAAATGTCAGAGATGAATAGCACCGCTATGGGAATGTGGCGGCTGGCCCTGTGTTACCTCGCGCCGGTTGCGATTGCGAGTATTTTTGTGATGGGTATTTACGATAAGTTTTTTTTATAGGACGGTAGTTGTGACCCAAATCCAACGTTCCGCGCTGGTGATGCACTCGGCGCCGCGCATGTACCAACTGGTTAACGACGTCGCCAGCTATCCGGAGTTTCTGGATGGCTGCGTCGGCACTCAAGTGCTAGAGCAAAGTGAACTTCAGATGCTCGCTCGCATGGATTTAAAAAAAGCCGGTATTCAATTGAGCCTCCTTACCAGAAACCGCTTAGTCGACGCGTCTAAAATTATTATGACGTTAGAAGAAGGCCCTTTCAGCGACTTAAAAGGTGAGTGGGCGTTTACTTCTCTCGCTGAGAATGCCTCTAAAATATCCTTAGATCTGCGTTTTGAGTTCAGTAACAGGGCCCTGCGTCTGGCGGCATCGGCATTGTTTACTGGGGTTGCCAACGACCTTGTCGACGCCATTTGTCGGCGTGCAGACAGTCTGTATGGGAGGGATGGTGGCTGATATTGGCGTCGAAGTTGTCTATGCGCTCCCAGAACGGCAAGTTGTTATTGCTCTGCGAGTTCGTCAAGGCAGCACGGCGCGCGAGGTGATTGTGCAATCGGGCATTCTGAATGACTTTCCTGCGATCGATTTGGACAGCAGTTCGATCGGCGTGTTTTCTCAAATTTTGGGCGCTGGCGGCATTGAGAGCGCATCGACATACCGTGTCCGCGAGTTCGATCGATTAGAAATTTATCGACCGCTGATTGCCGATCCCAAAGAAGTTCGGCGCCGTCGCGCTAAGGCAACCCAGACGACGCAATCTTAGCCCTTGGCGATTGCCATTAGGGAGTCGACAGCTCCAACTCCGCAGCGGAAGGCGTGTAGTCGCCGCTTAAGCGCTGCAGTTCGTCGCTCTCATCAAAATACACCGCGAGCATTTTTTCGCTCTTCTCCGACCGAGCATCGATCATGCTGTACAGATAGATCCAGCGCTGCTGATTAAAACTGTCGGTTATGAGCGGTGTACCCAGTACAAACCGTACCTGGCTCTTGGTCATTCCGGGACGTAATTTGTCGATCATTTCCTGTTCCAGAATATTGCCCTGTTGAATAGGTATCTTGTGTACCCCGGGGAATTTAATGCCACTGCAACCGAGCATGACTAATAGCAAGGTTAGGAGTAAAATAGTATTAATTCGCATAGCTAGGGGTTCCAGTTCGAGTGGCGAACGGCGATAATACGCTGAGTGATGGATTTAGAGAAGGGTAAATCGTGGCAGCCGAAGATCAAGAGCTAAAAAAAGCAGGGCTCAAAGTAACCCTGCCCAGAATAAAAATCTTGCAGATTTTAGAACATTCAGATTTACACATGACCGCCGAGGATATCTATCGGAGTTTACGCGACGCGGAGGAAGACGTGGGCATTGCCACGGTGTATCGCGTGCTGGCGCAGTTTGAGAGCGCCAGGCTGGTAATCCGGCACAACTTTGATAATGGTCCTGCGGTGTACGAGTTGGATCGCGGCGATCACCACGACCATATGGTCTGTGCGGTGACCGGTACTGTGATTGAATTTCAAGACAGCGAAATCGAGGCAATTCAGAAGAGAATTGCTGAAGAGCATGGCTACGATCTGGTCGATCATAACCTCGTGCTCTACGTCAAGCCAAAGGCCTAGCGGCAACGCTGTATTGCATGTGTCGCCAGTTTTCCGCTGACCGCGCACGGCGGTCTTCTCGATTGTAACGCGCCATCGCATCGATGCCCGTTATTTACAAAACGGCCCAGTTGCAAAAGGGCATCAAGCGCTGGGTTTTTCCAGCAGCCGCTCGATCTTAGCTGCGAGCGCGTCAGGTTTGGTGGTCGGTGGATGACGACTGACCACTTGCCCCTGTCGATCGACCAAGAATTTAGTGAAATTCCACTTGATGTTGTCGGTCAATAGACCACCGGCGGCACCCTTGAGGTATTGGTACAGCGGACTTTGATGCGCGCCATTGACGTCGGTTTTAGCCATCACCGCAAAGTCGACGGCGAAATTGCGCTGACAAAATCCCTGAATCTCGCTATCGTCGGCCGGCTCCTGAGCGCCGAACTGGTTGCACGGTACCGCGATCACGCACAGACCGCGAGCTTTATAGGTCTCGTGGAGGGACTGCAGTCCGGTGTATTGACCGGTGAAGCCACACTGACTCGCGGTGTTGACTATCAATAGAACTTGCCCTCGGTATTGCTCCATCGATATGACGTCGCCGCTTGCCGAGGTCAGGGTGAAATCGTACAGTGATTCGGTGTGCTGCGGGATTTTAGGGTTGTCCATTGGCGGTACTCCGGTGGTGTTTAAAGTTTGACGCTGGGTGACGGTAATGGCCGCTAACTCGGCTCCTGACAAGCAAAGCCATTGCAATCAGGGCCATTGCAATCAGGGGCATTGCAAGAAACGTCGTTGCAACAAAAGTCACCGAAGCTAAAGTTACGCTAGCTTCAGTTGCGCCAGCCATGCTTTTTTATCTAAACCAATCTAACCGTTGGCTGTTCTGCGGCGTATTCGTCGGGGTCGCCACAGCCCTCTGGGGTTTATTGGTCTATTGGTTTATTCGCTAAAGCAGTGTTCCGCGGCCGGAAAGGCGCCGCCGCGGACTTGTTCGGCGTACTGCTGCAGTGCCATTAACACCGAGTCGCTGTCGGCCAAAAAGTTTTTTGAGAAACGCGGGAACGCCGGTGATATGCCAAGCATGTCGTAAAGTACCAGTATCTGCGCATCGGTATCGGGGCCGGCACCAATGCCGATAACCGGAATGTTCAGCGTTTGTGCGAGTAGTTTACCCAGCGATGAGGGAACGCATTCTATCACCAGCAACTGCGCGCCGGCCTCTTGCAACAATAGGGCATCGGCAACGATTTGCTCGGCCGCCTTTTTTTCGCGACCCTGAACCTTGAAGCCGCCAATTTTATGCACTGACTGAGGCGTTAGCCCAAGGTGCGCACAAACCGGAATTCCCCGTTCGGTCAATTGATAAATAGTGTCGCCCAGCCACTCGCCGCCCTCAAGTTTGACCATCTGCGCGCCTGCCTGCATCAGTATGGCGGCGTTGTGCAGTGCGTCGGTCGGTGTTGCATAGCTCATAAAGGGCATGTCGCTAACCACCAGACTGCGATCGACGCCGCGGCGCACGGCCTCGGTGTGGTAAGCCATCTCGTCGACCGACACTGGAATCGTGGTGTTGCGACCCTGGATGACATTGCCAAGCGAGTCTCCGATCAGCACCATCTCGATAGCGGCGCTATCAATGAGTTTGGCGAAGCTGAAATCGTAAGCGGTAATCGAGGCGAATTTTTCGCTGCGGCCTTTTATGGCGGTTAAATCATCGATAGTTGTCACTGCTGGGGCGCTCCTGTAACGGGGGAGCCTACGTTACTCAGTTTACGCTGCGCTGACAAGCGACGAATGCAGAGGTTCAGTTGATCGCCAGAGGATTGTAATAATGTCTTCCGCGGTGTGTTCTGGCAATCTGGCGGACTAAATGTTGGTAATCTTTAAGGTTGTCGGCCAGATTGATTTGTTCGGTATTAACAATCAGTAGCGGCGTCGCGTTGTAATGGTAAAAAAACTGCGTATAGGCCTGGTTAATACGTTCAAGGTAGTCAGCGTCCATGCCCTCTTCGCTGGCCCTACCGCGGCGTTTGACGCGGCTGTGCAGGGTCTCGGTGGGGGCTTGAAGGTAGACGACTAAATCCGGTTTTGGCAAATCGACCATGACGCTGTCGTAGACCGTTTGATAGAGTCGATATTCGTCATCATCGAGGTTAACGCGGGCGAACAGTGGGTCTTTTTCGATGAGAAAGTCGCTGATGCGAACGCGTTGAAATAGTTCGCCCTGGCGAAGTTCTTCGAGTTGCCGTATACGCTGAAATAAAAAGTAGAGCTGCGTCGGTAGAGCGGTGCCCTTGCGATCCTGATAAAAACGTTCGAGAAAAGGATTGTCCTCGGCATCTTCAAGCAGTGTTTGTACATCAAAGGTGGCCGCTAGGCGCTTCGTCAATGTGGTTTTACCAATCCCTATGGGGCCCTCTACGGCGATGTATGCGGGGATCCTCAGCGCGCGCAGATCGATGGTTTCACTGCTAGGGGTCGTTTTGGTCACGCGGGATTCCCGATAATGGCTGAGTTAGAATTCGAGTCGTTTAACCATACCGTGGTCGGTACATTTTTCCAATAGCTGACTGACGGTTTTCCCTTTGATGAGCACTTGATTACCGGTTAAGTCGGCTAGCGGTAGCAGCACAAAAGCTCGTTCATGGAGTCGCGGGTGCGGTATGCTGAGGCGCGCTGAGTGCACTGAGCGTTGCCCGTAAAGCACTATGTCTAGGTCGAGGGTTCTTGGCCCCCAGCGCTCGGTGCGCACTCGGCCTTGTTGGTCTTCCTGCGCTTGTAATAGGTCGAGCAGCGGTTCTGGTTCAAGCTTGGTATCCAGTTGCGCCACCGCATTACAGTAATCGGGTTGAGCGCCGGGGCCAATCGCTTGGCTGCTGTAGAGTGGTGAAATTTCAACTCGGTGCAGTTGCGGGTGCTTGGCAAGAGCCGATATGGCCCGTTCTATTTGCCGCCTGGGATTGTCTAAGTTACTACCCAGCGCCACGAAAACGGTCGTCATTACTCTGCGTTGGTCGATGGGTCTTTGCGCGTTTTAGGGCGCCTGCGACGGGTACGACTGCGGCGTGGTTCCTTGATTTGAGAGGCCATATCGAGACGCTCCTGCGTATCGCATTCTTGATAGCGCGTCCACCAGTTGCCAAGACCCTCGAGATCCTCTCCCGACTCTTCGCGTAGCAGCACAAAGTCGTAGGCCGCTCTAAAGCGCGGATGGCTGCACAGTCTTTCGGCGCGCGCGCCGGCACGACGGGGTAGGGATAATTGCAGTTCCCATATTTCGCGCATGGGTATGCTGAAGCGCTTCGGGA
>CALGJN010000325.1:0-7612 GCA_937920185.1 uncultured Cellvibrionales bacterium
CCGCCGGCGATGCTGGTGTCGATGCGCTGGGTTATGTGGTCGAAAATCACCATTTGAGTGCTCAGTTGGCGCGCCAACTGAGCGAGAAAAAAATCGATGTGCAGCGCTCCAGTCGAGTGTCGTCGGTGACGCTCGGCCCCGAGGGGGTGCACCTAAGCTTCGGCGAAGAAGCATTGCCGCTGTCGGCAAAACTGTTGATTATTGCCGACGGTGCCGGCTCTAAAACCGCCGCCAGTCTCGGTTTTGAAACTGCCGTAAAAGACCACCAGCAAGCCGCGATCGTTGCCAATGTCGGTTTGGGTAAGGCCCATAACGGCGTTGCCTATGAGCGGTTCACCGCGCTCGGGCCGATGGCGTTATTGCCGTTATCAGCCTATCGGGGGCAACCCCGAGCTGCGCTGGTATGGACCCAACCCAGCGACCGTGCGGCGACCACAATGCAACTCTCGGACGCGGATTTTTTGGCGGCATTACAGGATCAATTTGGCTACCGAACGGGACTTTTTCGCCACCTTGGAGCGCGCGCAAGTTACCCATTGATCACCGCATTGGTGGCAGAACAGGTACGCAGCCGCATTGCTCTGCTGGGGAATGCCGCACACAGCTTACACCCGGTTGCTGGTCAGGGCTTTAATCTAGCACTGCGCGATGCCGCGAGTTTAGCGACAACCATGGGTAGGGCTCGGGCTGGCGGCCAAGACTTTTCGTCTATTCGTGTGCTCGAGAGATATCGACTGGCGCAGTCGGCTGATCAACAGCGGGTGTTAGCGCTGACCCGGGGATTGCCGGCGATGTTCACACCGCGCTCGCCGGGACTGGTTGCGGGTCGCAACGTCGCCTTGATGTTGATGAATGTGGCAGCGCCGCTGCGTCGGCGTTTTGCTCAGTTAGGCATGGGTCACCTGCAAGCTGATCTAGATGTCTAGCGCGCAGCAAAAGGATGTCGATGTCGTCGTCATTGGTGCCGGCATGATTGGCGCGATCTGTGCTTGTTTGCTGGCGCGAGCCAATCCATCGTTGATGATTGCGCTGATCGAATCGCGGCCCTATCGCGACCTGCGTGGCGGCGACTTCGACCCGCGCGTATCGGCGATTACCGAGCGCACACGACGCTTGCTCGACGGCTGCGGGCTGTGGGATGCGATTGCTCGCGAACGTATTTGTGGGTACACCAAAATGGAGGTTTGGGATGCCGAGGGAACCGGCCGAGTGCGCTTTAATTGCGATGACCTAGGCGCGTCAAATCTCGGTCATATCGTTGAAAATTGTGTTCTCCAAGGCGCCGCGATCGACGCGCTAGACGGTTATGATAACCTCATTCTGTACTGCCCAGAGACCGTTCAGAGCATTGCCCCGGCGCTTGCTGATGGCTCCACAGTAGTGCAACTCGGCAGTGGTCAGGCGCTCTGCACGCGCTTGTTGATCGGTGCCGACGGGGCCGCTTCGCAAGTGCGTAGGGCCGCGGGTCTAGCCACCCGTGAATGGGATTATCGGCAGTCGGCGATTGTCGCCTGCGTTGAAACTGAACAGGCCCATCTCGACACCGCTTGGCAATCCTTTATGCCCACTGGTCCCATGGCACTATTGCCGCTGCCAAGCGATCGCGAGGCACATTTTTGCTCCCTCGTTTGGTCTCAGGATAGCGCGGTGGCCGAGGCCTTGATGGCGCTTGACGACGATCAGTTTTGTCGCCAATTGGGCGTCGCGAGCGAACATTGTTTGGGCCAGGTGCTCGCCGTTAAGCCACGTTTCTTGGTGCCGTTGAGGCAGCGCCATGCGCTGGACTATATTGCGCCCGGTGTTGCGTTAGTCGGTGATGCCGCGCACAGCATTCATCCGCTGGCAGGTCAGGGCGTGAATCTCGGGTTTGCCGATATACAGGTTTTGGTCGAGGAAATTAGTCGCGCTCAGCGGCGCGGTTGTGACATCGGAGCGCTGGCGACGTTAAAGCGTTTTCAGCGTCGTCGCAAAGCGGACAACTTGTCGATGATGGTCGCCATGGAGTTCTTTCAGCGGCTATTTGCCTCGCCGCAACTGACTGTGCGCGCATTGCGCAACGCCGGAATGCGCCAGTTCGACCGCAGTCCAGGGCTAAAGCAGAGTATTATTCGGCGCGCGATGGGTCTTTAGATTGGCGTCAGATAACCACATCTCAGCGAGTTAGAGATCCTCTGCCTGTCTCGCTTGACGCCATTCTTCCTCTTGCAAAACGGCTTGGATCTCTGCCAGAACCCCGTCCACGTCGGAGCTCTCCTCCGCGTCTTGAAATTCACCGCTAAGCGGCGTGTCGGGGGTTAAATTACCTTCTTTGTAGATATGCCAAATCTCTTCAGCATAGCGGGTTTCGAGTAATTGCGGAGCAAACAGGGCATAGTATTGCGTCATGTTTTCGATGTCGCGACGCAGCATGGCAGCGGCGTGGTTGTTGGCGGCGGCATCGACCGCTTGGGGAAGGTCGATGATGACCGGTCCGTAATCGTCCACTAGGACATTGAATTCCGACAAATCGCCGTGAACTAGGCCGGCGCAGAGCATCAATACCACATAGTGCATGATCAGCGCGTGATCTTCGAGTGCCTGCTCGGCGGTCATTGACACTTCACTCAATCGGGGTGCGACCTGACCGCGCTCGTCAACCACCAACTCCATGAGTAATACGCCGTCGAAACAACCGTAGGGGGTCGGTACTCTGACACCGGCATTGGCGAGTTTATAGAGCGCATCGACCTCGGCATTTTGCCAGCTCTCCTCCTGCTGCTGGCGACCGTACTTTGAACCCTTGTCCATTGCTCGAGCGCGCCGACTGTTGCGCACGCCGCGGCCCTCACGGTACTGCGAGGCTTTTTTAAAGTTGCGTTTGGCGGCCTCTTTATAGACCTTGGCGCAGCGAATTTCGGTACCACAGCGCACCGTGTAGACGGTCGCCTCTTTACCGCTCATCAATTGGCCAATTACCGCATCGATCACACCATCTTCCAGTAGTGGTTGCAGGCGTTTTGGGGTTTTCATAAATCATCCCTTGGCATCGGTTGGGCTGGTTCTAGACGACGCTCATGTCGGCGCCTGTTCAATTTTCTTGGTGGTTGCCTAATGGCTCAATGTAATTAACTTATAGGCGCCATTGTCGGCGATTACGTCGACTCGTTTAAAGTAGTCTCTGGCATATTTTTCCAGCGCAATAAAGCGGTTGACGACAAACAGCGCGCGACCCGATATGGCTAGCAACCGTCGAGCGTTGCGTAAAAATTTTATTCCTAAACGGTCATCGACGGAAAAGCCCGCATGGAATGGCGGATTGCACAACAATACATCAAAGCGCTGCTCAATGTTGCCGCCGGCATCACCGGCAACAACGCGGTTGGGCACCGTCAATAGGCGGGCAAAATTTTCTCGACATGCGCTGATCGCAGCGGCATTGTTATCGCTGGCGACAATCTCGCTAAACCCGTGGCGACTGGCCTCACACGCGAGGTAACCGTAGCCGCAACCTAGATCCAATAAAGATTCCGGCGGGGTGCTAAACGGCGTTAAAAAAGCCCCTAAATGATCGATTAAAAAAGCGCTGCCGCGGTCTATTTTATCCCAACCAAACACTCCGGGCTTACTGTGATAGCGACCCTGATCGAGGCTGTTTAGCGACCTTGTTGCGGCGTAGTTTTTGTCGCTCAGTGGACTGCCTGCCAGCGCGCCGAGACGGATCGAGGCGCGGTACGCAGAACCGTGTTTTTCGGCGTGGGTGTGATCGCCAAATAGTTGGCAGGCCTGCTTAAGGTAACTTTTCAGACCATCGTTCTTGGCACCACTGATAGACAGAGTACCGCCAGGTATTAGCAGGCGATTGGCGGCGTGGTTGATAACGTGGTGACTGGTGGCGCGCTCTTTGGATACTCGATATAGCACTGCTTGGTAACGCGTCGCCGGCAGTCGGCTAAAGTCAAAATCGCTAAAATGGCAGGGCACGCCCACCGCAGTTGCATTGTTGGCGACATCGATGCGATTGCTGATAACGTCGATCGAGCAGTGCTGCGCTTGCCCAACCGCAGTCCAGTCGGTCAGTGTCCAGTTTTCGTCGGCAACGATCAGCACCGCACCATCGCAGTCGGAGAGTTTTTGCAGAAGTAAGTCTACGCTGCGGTCGGTTGTATAGTCACCGCTCACTGGATCGATGCCACTTCGGCGCAGGTCAGGGGGCGATAATCGCCGGGTTCGAGATCGGGATCCAGCAGGATAGCGCCGATTTGGGTGCGGTGCAGGCTGACCACATGATTGCCGAGCGCGGCAAACATTCTCTTGACCTGATGATACTTGCCCTCGGCAATTTGCAGGCTTAAGTGGTGGCTGTCGATCTGCTGCATAGAGGCGGGCAAGCAGCGGTGCTTTTCGCCCTCCAGTTGCACGCCGTCGGCGAGCACGGCGGGATAATCTGCGCCGATCGCGTTCATGAGTCCCACTCGATAGAGTTTGGCGCAGTTCGAGCGCGGCGATGTCAGGCGATGGTTCCACACACCATCATCGGTAATCAACAGCAATCCAGTGCTGTCAATATCCAGTCGCCCTGCGATCTGTAGCGCTTCGGCGCGGTGTTCGTAGACCAGTTGCAGGGCCGTGGTGTGCAATCTGTCCTTGCTGACAGAGACGACGCCAGCGGGTTTGTTGAGCATAAAATAGCGATTTTCGGCGTGTTGGATGGTCGCGCCCTCGATCGCTACGGTTTGGTTTGCCGCGACTTTTAGCGCGGGATCCCTAATGATGCGCTCGTCAATCGTCACTAGCGAGTGCTTGATTGCACGTTTAGCTTGGCTGCGAGACAGATCGGTCGCATTGCTGATGTATTTATCGAGGCGCATGGGTCGGACGAATTCCTCGCTTAGGCGGATTCTTGGTGGGTTAATAATTGCGCTGCCTGCTTGGCAAAATAGGTCAATATGCCGTCCGCTCCAGCCCGCTTAAAAGCCAGTAGCGACTCCAGCATGACCGTGTTGCGGTCGAGCCAGCCATTGTCGAAGGCGGCGCAGTGCATGGCGTACTCACCACTGACTTGATAGGCGAAGGTCGGTGCTTTGAGTTGGTCTTTGACGCGGCGTACTATATCCAAATAGGGCATGCCGGGCTTGACCATGATCATATCGGCACCCTCAGCCAAGTCGAGGGCGCATTCGTGCAGCGCCTCGTCACTGTTGGCTGGATCCATTTGATAGCCTTTTTTGCCGCTTCCTTGGAGGTTGCTTGCCGAACCCACGGCGTCTCTAAAGGGGCCGTAGTAGGCGGAGGCGTACTTGGCCGCGTAAGCCATGATTTGGGTGTTGATATAGCCCCGCTGTTCGAGTGCGCGTCGAATGGCACCGATGCGGCCGTCCATCATGTCCGATGGCGCCACCACATCGGCTCCGGCCTCGGCGAGCGATAGCGCCTGTCGGACCAAAATCTCATTGGTTTGGTCATTTATTACCTCGCCGCTATCGGCGTCGACAATACCATCCTGCCCATGACTGGTGTAGGGGTCGAGAGCGACATCGGCGATCACTCCGACCTTGGGTGCCGCGCGTTTAGCCGCCGCTATGGCGCGCTGAATCAAGCCATCATCGTTATAGGCCAGTTCTGCAAGTGGTGATTTGAGCGTCGGGTCGACCACTGGAAATAGGGCAACCGCCGGAATCTCCAGTGCCTCGAGCTGTTGGATTTCTGCGACCAGGAGATCGATAGACAGGCGCCGAACGCCGGGCATCGACGGCACTGGTTGCGATTGTTTTACGCCTTCAACCACGAATAATGGTTGGATTAAATCATTTATCGATAGACGATTTTCGCTGACTAGCCGCCGCGAAAAGTCGCTTGACCGAGTGCGCCGCATCCGGGTCGCGGGGTAGGGGCCGCGATTGCTGATAAAGTTCATGCTGACTCCAAGACAGTATTGACGGCGAGAACGAACCGCCATAATACGCAAAAATAGCACCACTACCTACCGCAAAGCGCAAACGGCGGTAATTCAGGTGGCAGTGCCGGTGTTGGTGTCGAGACTATAGGGTCGCAAAAACCCGTTCGGCGGCATCCAAGGTGTCGGTAATGTCTTGATCGGTGTGGGCCGCCGACATAAAGCCTGCCTCATAAGAGGCGGGCGCTAAATAGACGCCCTCTGCCAACATGCCGTGAAAGAACTTGGCAAAGCGCTCGGTATCGCATTGCATGACTTGCTGGTAGTTGATAATTTTTTCTTCGTCAGAAAAAAAGATCCCCCACATACTGCCCACGTGGTTGCTGGTGAGAGGGATTCCAGCAGCTTGGGCACGCGCCTCCAAGCCCTCGACGAGTCGGCTGGTACGCGCGCTTACCGGTTCTAAGAACCCCGGTTGTGAAATCAGTTCGAGGGTCGCCAGTCCGGATGCCATGGCCACTGGGTTGCCCGACAGGGTGCCGGCTTGATACACCGGGCCGAGGGGCGCAATATGTTCCATAATGGCGCGTTTGCCGCCAAAGGCGCCAACCGGCATGCCGCCGCCGATAACCTTGCCGAGGCAGATGAGATCGGCATCGATCCCATAGTAGCCAATCGCCCCTCGTTGACTGATACGAAAGCCGGTCATCACTTCGTCGATAATCAACAGCGCCCCACTGGCGGTGCAGGTATCGCGCAAAGCCTGCAAAAATCCCGGTATTGGTGGTACGCAGTTCATATTGCCAACCACCGGTTCGACAATAATCGCCGCCACTTGATCGCCGATCTCGGCCATCACCTGTTGCACCTCTTGAATGTCGTTGTAGGTCAGTGTCAGGGTGTGTTCGGCTAGACAGGCGGGTACTCCAGGTGAGCTTGGAACGCCGAGCGTCAGCGCGCCGGATCCGGCTTTTACCAGCAGCGAATCGGAATGCCCGTGATAGCAGCCCTCAAATTTAATGATCGTGTCGCGCCCGGTCGCCCCGCGAGCCAAACGAATCGCGCTCATAGTTGCCTCGGTACCGGAATTGACCATGCGGATCATTTCCATTCCCGGCACGATGGCGCAGATTTTGTCGGCTAGGCTGACCTCGAGTTCGGTCGGTGTGCCGAAGGTCATGGCGCGATCTAGCTGGTCGCGAATACTCTGTAGCACTGTCTCGTGACCGTGACCCAAGAGCATCGGCCCCCACGACAGCACATAGTCGATATAGCGGTTGTCGTCGGCATCATACATATAGGCGCCCTTGGCGCGCTGGAAAAAGACCGGCGTTCCTCCAACTGCCTTAAAAGCACGCACTGGCGAGTTTACTCCGCCCGGTATGTGCCGTTGCGCGGCTGCGAAAAGTTCTACAGAGCGATTGTTTGAAGTCGGCATGTCACTATCCTTTGCTAAGATTTAACCGCCCGATGGCGGTGTCGAGAGTGTAGCGAGTTGCAACATTTGACGCTAGCGGCAGTGCCGTCGCAGCGACTGCTTTAGATACTCGCTCAAGACGTACGCGATTGATCCACTCATGGATCGCGGTATTTTACGCCTTGACGAGCGTATTTTTGGGTAAATTGACGATCCACCATCTGTGCTCGCGCCACCTGCGTAATAGGTGACAGCGCCACGGGTTATTTTTCAAGCCGCCAGCCACCGATTGAGCTGCGGGCCATGCTAACATAACGCGTTTT
>CALGJN010000326.1:0-4095 GCA_937920185.1 uncultured Cellvibrionales bacterium
ACACATCTCGGTGCACTCGGTGCGGTTCAACTAAGCGTTGCAACTCTAGCGATGTGTAACTCATGACAATGCCCCTCTTTTAGACCGATTCACGACAGGGATAATCCACCGAGACTGGCTCCCCCGCAGACAAACAAATTTTGCCCGGTGATAAATTGATTTTCTGCGCTAGTAAAAAACAATACCGCGCGCGCCACATCGTCTGGCGAGCCGACGCGACCGACGGGGAGACCCTGGCCGATGCCATCGATTTTAGGGTCGCCCTCGGCAAACACCCTGTGAAACATCTCGGTAGCCTGAATAGGGCCTGGCGCGACCGAGTTCACGGTGATTCCGAAGCCACCCAGTTCAATCGCCCAGGTTCTCGCCTGAGCAATCATCGCAGCCTTGGTAGCGGCGTAGTTCGTCCGGCCATGCATGCCCTGTACAGCGCGCGTTGAGATCAACACCACCCGGCCATAGCCGTGCTGTTTCATGTTTGGCAAACAGGCTTGCAGTAAGGTGATGCCAGTTGCCAAATGGACATTGCAAAGATAGTCAAGATCGTCCAGTTGGACTTCATCGAGGGGTGCGCTGCGGATCAAGCCGGCGTTGTGCACCAGGGTATCGACGTTGTAGCTCGCGCAAATGCTGCGGGCCAGAGCCGCAGTCGCATGGCGATCGGACAGATCGATAGAAAAATTGTGCAAATTTGGCGACTCAACAACCAAAGGTCGCCGCGCAAGGTTGAGCACGCGATAGTTTATCGCCAGATAATGCTCGCAGATGGCCCGACCTATGCCACTGCTGCCGCCGGTTACTATCACTGTATGATTTGCCATAACACATTATCCTCACGGTTGGCGTGACGCCTGTAAAAGTTCACTGCCGTCGCTTTGCAGGGCATTTTTCACCGAGACCGGCATGCCTGACCGTATGCCTAAATCTTTGATGTGCACCAGCACTGTGGGTCCACAATCCAGTTTTACCGTGCCGATTCGCCAGGGTAATTGTTGCCTAAAACGAGCTTCAAGGCTGTGGTGCAAATCGCTGGCAGCGACCAATATACCTGGGTGACAGAATGCCAAGTCAGTCAACTGATCTCCCAGGCAGTGCCCGCATAGGTGTCTTTGCGGATATTGATAACGCTGGCATTCAGTGCATTGCTGTAATAACGATGGCATCATGTGCACCGCTTTAATATGGCGGCGGTGCTGCAAAGACCGCGATCGTAGTTGACCATGCCATAACCACTCACCAAGCCCGTTTCGGCGTTGGCTACCTGATTGGCTCCGCTGCGCTGCAAGATTTGCCTGAGGGTTTCAACCACGCCCAAAAAGCCGCAGCCCGCCTGACCCACAGACAGCTGGCCGCCATTGGTGTTGTGCGGTAGACCACCGCCGTCAAAGGTCAATGCGGTGCTGTTGACCCAGCGCGCAGCTTCCCCTAATGGGCAAAAGCCCAAGCCCTCCAACTGGTGCATCACGATCACCGGGTAGTCGTCGTAGGTTTGCAGACAATCTATGGCCTCGGGACCAATCCCTGCTTGGTCGTACAGGTCGTCTTTAAACTCGCACCAACCGCCTTTGATTTGAATGGCGTCTTCAGAAAAACTGTTGTAACGCTCATCAGCAGCGAGCAGTTCGGCGAATGGTAGCCCCAGAGTCTTTGCTCGTTCTACGCTGGTCACCAAGTATCCATCGGCGCCCGCGCAGGGCATCACGCAGTCGTAGAGATGCAGCGGGCCGGCGATTTTCCGGGCGTCGAGATACTCGTTGATCGACAAGGTTTTATTGCCAAACAAGGCCCCCGGATAGTGATTGGCGTTGTAGCGCTGGCTCACTGCGATCTGCCCGAAGTCGGCGCGGGTGGCGCCGTGGACATCCATATAGTGTTGGGTGATGAGTGAAAAGGGCGCGTTGGGCCCCGCCGCGCCATAGGGGTAGACCGCGGCATTAGAAAACTCGCTAAAGTTACTCACCAAGTGGGCGAAACTCTGCGGGTTTGCCGTGTCGCCACCGATACAGGCGACTATTTCAGCATCGCCGGATTGAATCGCTCGGGCCGCCTTGCGCAACGCCACAACGCCGGATGCGCCGCCCACACTGACCTGCTCTAACCAGCGCAAGCGCAGACCCAAATTTTCTACCAAACTGACGGGTGAATCGGGTGCTAAGGTAAAGCTCGAAATACTCAGCCCATCGATCGCTTGTTTTTGGAGACCCGCCTCAACGATCAATTTTCGCAACGCGCTTCCAATGAACCAGTCGGCCCCCCGCGTGCTGCTGCGCTCGTAGGGCACAGTAACCGGCGCGATCACGGCAACGCCACTGTAATCGAGGACTTTGGGGCTCAAATTGTCACCTTTTTTGCCGGGCGCTTTTTACCCGCGCGAAGATCCTCACACTGACCCGTTTGAAGCAATTTTTCACAGAGTATTTTGAGCTCCGCTCGTCGCGGTTTTTGCGACGCTGTAAGGGGCAACTCTGGCACCACGGCAAGGTAACCGGGGGCCTTGTAGTAGACCATTTTTGTCAGGCAAAACGACAGGATGTCGGTGGCCAAACCAACATTTTGAAGGCTGTCGCTGTTGATGACAATTAGCGCCATGACCTCTTCGCCACGAATTTCATCGGCCACTGGCGCAACCGCGACTTGCGCCACCCAAGGGTGTTGCGCGATGAAGCCCTCGACTTCGAGGCAGGAGATGTTTTCGCCACTGCGACGAATGATGTTCTTTTTACGATCGACAAAATGGTATTGACCATCCTCGCCTTGGCGGGCGATATCGCCCGTATTCAAATAGCCCTGCCGCCACGCATCAGCGGTGGCCTCGGGGTCTTTGAGGTACCCATAAAAGAAACCTTTGCGCGGTGATGGTCCCTTACGGCGCACCCATAACTCGCCGGCTTCACCCATGGGCACTTCAATACCCTGCTCGTCAACGAGCATAACATCAAGTTCTGGTGACGCGCGGCCGAAGCAGCAACTGCCTACGTGGCGGGGCTCCCGATTGGCTACTATGGCGCCGCTGCAGCCGCTTTCGGTCATTGCCCAGGCCTCTACCAGAGGTATCTCAAAGCGCGCCTCAAACGGCGCCTGATGGCACGGATTGACGCCAGCGCCAAAGCCAAACTTCACCTGGTGTTGAGCGTCTGATAGCTGTTGTTCCATCTGCAATAGCAGTGCCGGCATGATTCCTAAATAATGAATAATGGTCGCTTGAGTGTCACGCACGGTTGACCACCAAGAGCTCGGGTGAAAGCGCTCGAGCTGAATCAGACAACCGCCGGTCATCAGCATCGCCATCGTCGACGTGGCCATGGCGTTCATATGAAACAGCGGCAACGGTGTCAGCAACCGCTCTGCACCAGAGGTCATTGCACACAGGCCACCGAGCGAACTGTACCACTGGCCACTGGTGATAAAGTAGTCATTGGTGAGTACACAGCCTTTTGGTTTTCCGGTACTGCCCGAGGTGTACAACACCGCGCACTCGCGGTGTAAGCCATCTGCGTCAGCTGAGAGTGGATCATGATCGATCGAGCCTGTGACCTTGGGTCGCGTCTGACCATCGGTATAAATCGGCACCGTCAGACTTTCGGCATCGATAATATTTTTCAGCATCGCGGTATGATCTGACAGGCAGGTGATCAAACAACAGTCGCTGTGCCGGATAAGATGGGCTATTTCGTCGGGCATTAATTCAGCGTTTACCGGCACAACGCTGACCCCGAGTGCGTTCAAGGCAAACCAATGCACAAAAAATGCTGGACGGTTTTCTAACATTAGCGCAACCCGCTGCCCAACTCGATAGCCGGCATCCGCATAGCCATCTCGGCATTGATCAACGCGCTGTAATAATTGCCGGTATGTTAGATCGATAGAACTGTCGCTGTAGTTGGAACACGCGACTATGGGGATATGTAAAAAGTGGTTTTGGGGATATTTTTCTGCCGTTGATCGAACTAGGTCATAGAGCGTATTTTGGCCATCGGGGGTTGCCATAATCCATCCTTCTTGTCGATTGCAGCAATGGTAACGGTATTTATGGCAACAAAATAATCAATAATTAATACCTCAATTATTTGTTTTTTATATATCTCGACGGAGTTT
>CALGJN010000327.1:0-1926 GCA_937920185.1 uncultured Cellvibrionales bacterium
CCGAGATGTGTATACCGACCCACAAATATTTGACTTAGAAATGGAGCGCCTGTGGCGGCGCGCATGGGTTTACGTGGGCCACGAATCGCAAGTTGCAAACATCGGCGATTATATCACTACCACAGTGGGTCTCGAACCGGTGGGGATGGCGCGAGATAAAAATAATCGGGTGCAGGTGTTGCACAACCGCTGCGGTCACAAAGGTGCGAAAGTTGTGACACAACGCGCCGGCAGCGCGCGCGTGTTTCGCTGTCCGTACCATGGATGGACCTATAGGTTAGACGGCAAATTGCAGGCTACGCCGCACGCCTGTGGTTATGAAAACACCGATTTTGACATCGACAACCCGTGTTTCAGCATGCAATCGGTAGCGCGGATCGACGCCTGCCGTGGCTTTGTGTTTGCCTGTTTATCTCCCAAGGGCCCCGACTTGTTGGCCTTTTTGGGTGACACTGCTTTGACCATTAACAACATGTGCGATCGTTCACCCCAAGGCGAGGTTGAAGTCGCCGGTGCCCCGCTACCTTATATGCACGACTGTAACTGGAAGATGTTTGTCGAAAACCTCAATGATGCAGTCCATCCAATGGTTGCGCATGCATCGGTTGGCCACGCTACGCGCAAAGTGGTCGAGTCTCTGCCGGAGGGCAGTCCGGTACCCAGCGAGGCAGAAATTATTTCGCCGTTTGGCGGCTCTTACGAGTTTTTTGACAGTATGGGCTCCAGAACCATGCCCTACGGCCACTGTTTTATGGGCGGTAAAGGCAGTATCCATTCGTCTTATTCAGAGATAGCGGGCTACATGGATGCCATGCAGGCGTCTTACGGCGAGCAGCGAACTACCGAGATACTCTCGCAACAGCGCCACAACACTACGGTGTACCCAAGTTTCACCGTTAAAGATGCGATCCAGATCGTGCGTGTGGCGCGCCCTATAGCGGTAGATAAAACGCTGGTAGAGACATGGCACTTTAAATTAAAGGGCGCACCTGACGAAATGCTGCACCGGACCATCACCTATTCCAGGTTAATCAACTCGCCAGGTTCTATGGTCGGTCCAGATGATTGGGATTGTTATCGACGAATGCAACAATCACTGCACTCGGATGCATCCACATGGGTCGACATGCGACGCTATCTTGGGCGTAACGAACCCGACGGCAATGTGCATGTGGCGCCCGGCACCAGCGATGAATCGGTGCGCAATCAGTACCGTGCCTGGTGCGATTACCTACTCGATGAGGCGCAGTAAGATGACCATGGATGAGCAGTTTTCAGTTGTCGATTTAAGCGCAATCGAAGCATTTATTTGGTCTGAAGCCGAGCTACTCGACCAGGGCAATCTCAAGCAGTGGCGCGACTTATTTGCCGAAGACGGCAAGTATTGGTTGCCGGCGAGTTGGCAACAGCAGGACCCACTCAATCATATCTCTCTGATGTATGAAGATAAGATGATGATGGCCATCAGAGTTGAAAACTTTGGCCACAGATTGGCGCCCTCGATGCAATATCCGTTGCGTTGTTCGCATATGTTGGGGAATTTTAGAGTACTAACGGACAGCGCGACCATGATAACAATCAAGTCAAATTTTCAGGTAATTGTGTACTATCAAGAGCAAACGCTCTTCGCGGGAACTTACACCCACCAGCTAAGACGTCTCGACAATGGCTACGAAATTGTCGAAAAGAGAGTCGATTTAATCAACTGTGACGCCGACCACCGCTCGATTTTGATTTACTTGTAATACTGCGACGCAGATTCGAGTTGCGTGCCGGCGGGCAACTTTTTACGGTGATGGGGTGTATTAATAGATCGGTGTATAAGAGCCTAAACTATCTCGCGATACGTCGAGGAACACTGGGTTAGAGTAAAGTAAAGTAAAGTCTAGTGCGTTGATCGAAGGTATGAGAGGCAAAATAATCGAC
>CALGJN010000328.1:0-5085 GCA_937920185.1 uncultured Cellvibrionales bacterium
CCCTATATCCACCGCTATTCTGGGATTGACTGGTTGCTCGAGAGCGACGAAAACTTGGACGCGGCAACCCTGGTTAAAGTGATCGAGGTAAATGTGGGTAAGTTTCGGGTATCGCGGGTGGCGAGTTAGCTAGCGGCGATACCGCGAATGTAACAATATTTTGCGCGGTTCAAAAGTGCATGGCCAAGGAGTATGGCCGAGGAGTCCGACCAAGAAGTACGATTTAGAGATTAAGTGCAAGGACTGCGCTGTTCGTTCGCTACCAGTTAGTGTGCTATTGACGAGCATGCCGCTGAGGGCTGGATTACTTCTTAGGTTACTTCTTAGATTACGTTTTAGGTTGCTGTGTAGGCTGCTTCGAGTGCTGCTTCGAGTGCTGCTAAGTGAGGGGCATCGCAGTACAGTCGCTGACGTCGAATCGGCCGAGTCGAGCAACCAATCAACAACCCGAGATCGAGCGTCTGCTTCACAACCGACTTAACACGGCACGGTGAACTGCGCATGGTTAATAACGCCCGACCAATAATGCAATAATAGCGACCTGAATTGAACGCGCCAGCGGCCCTCGTTGGGCGCAGTTCATCCCACCGCCGCCGAGTACCGTATAATGGGGCGTTGTGGTGCGCGTCCAAAGCAAACACAACAATAAGAACAACAAAAATAAGGGGCTGTTTCGTGCGTCTATGGATTTTTATCAGTATCAGTATCTGCCTGTCGGGTTGTGTGCAGACTTTTGTTCCGGCCGATTATTTGGCGCTCGGTGAGCGCTACGATGTGGTGATCGAGCGCGATCATATGGGGGTGCCACATATCATTGGCGAACGCGACGTCGACGCCGCCTTTGGCTTTGCCTTCGCCCAGAGCGAAGACAACTGGGCGATCATCCACGACACCATCGCCTTTCACCGCGGAACCAACGCCACCATTAATGGCCGTGATGCGGCGACGGTCGATTTTTTGGTCAAGTGGCTGGGTATTTGGGACGACCTGGACGACGGTTACAACAGCCAGTTGGCGCCCGCAACTCGCGCCTACGTCGAGGCCTTTGCCGACGGTCTTAACTATTACGCGGCGCTGCATCCCAAGGACACCAATGGGGCATTATTTCCAGTCGATGGTCGCGACGTTGTCGCCGGTTATGCGCTCAGGCATTTACTTTTTTATGGGTTTGACGCGGTGCTGCTTGAGCTGTTTGAAGAGCAGCGTAAATATCCGATCAGCGGTGGCCCAGATGCCTCGATCGAGAATGGCGATACGACGCGCAGCCACCCGACCGCAGCAGCTAATGCCAATATTGCTGGTGAGGGCGTCACCATGGGCGGGCTGCCGGTGGGCTCCAACGCCACCGCGGTATCGCCCCACAACAGCACCGATGGCGCCACCCGCCTAGCGATCAACTCGCACCAACCGGCCACTGGCCCGGTGGCCTGGTACGAGGCTCACGTGCAAAGCGGCGAGGGGCTGAACATTATGGGCGGGGTGTTTCCCGGTGGAGCGACGATGGGCGTAGGCTTTACCGAAAACCTCGGCTGGGGCGCGACGGTTAATAAACCGGATTTAGTCGATGTCTACGTATTGGATATCGACCCCGACGACCCAATGCGCTATCGCCTCGATGGCCAGTGGCGAACGCTTGAATCACGCGATATCACCATAGACATCAAGCTCGCCGGGTTTATTCCCTGGTCGGTGACTGAAGAGGGGCTGCGCTCGGTGCATGGCCCGGTACTGCGCACCGATCACGGCACTTACGCGGTGCGTTATGCGGGCATGGGCGAAATACGGCAGGTCGAGCAATGGCTGGCGATGAGCAAGGCCAACAACCTCAAACAGTGGCGCGATGCACTGCGCATGCAGACCTTTGCGAGTTTTAATTTTGTCTACGCCGACCGCGATGGCAACACCCTGTTTGTGCACAATTCGCTGACCCCCAAGCGGGTCGCCGGTTACAACTGGCAGCACTATTTGCCGGGCGATGACAGCGCCTTGATCTGGGATCAAAATATGCCATTCGACGAGCTGCCGCAGGTGCTTAATCCCAGCTCGGGGTATTTGCACAGCGCCAACCAGAGCCCGTTTCGGGTGACAGGCGAGGGTGATAATCCGGTGGCCGCCGACTACCGTGTCGAAGACGGATTTCCCTCGCGCATGACCAATCGAGCCGACCGTGGTCTGGAGTTGTTTGCCGAGTTGGGGACGATCTCCGAGGAGGAGTTTTTTCAGATCAAGCACGACAAGGTCTACAGCGCTAATTCTCGCGCTATCGGCTTTCTCAATCGCGCCCTAGACCTCGATCTAGCGGCGGGCCCGGCGCACTATCGACAGGCCCAGCAATTGATCGCCGAATGGGATCGCAGCACCGATGTCGACAGTCGCGGTGCCGCGCTCAGCGCCTGTATTATTGGTGCCGAGTGGTTGGCCGAGCAGCAGGGCCAAGCAACGCCCAACGTTGGCCGAGAGCTACAGCGCTGCAGCGATTTAATAATCGCCAAGACCGGGCGCATCGACCCGCTGTGGGGCGAGGTTAACCGCCATCTACGCGGCGATTTAAATGTGCCGGTCGGTGGTGGCCCTGACACCTTGCGCGCGATCTATGGGCTGGGCATGGAAGAAGATGGCTTTTTAACCAACGTTGCCGGCGATGGCCTCTACTATCTGCTGGCGTGGTATCCAGACGGCCGTCAAAAAGTACGCGGCATTCATCAGTTTGGTGCGGCAACGCTGGATGCTGCGTCGCCGCATTACGCCGATCAGGTGCAAGACTACGCCAACGAGGTGCTGCGCAATCCGCTGTTTGATGCCGCCGAGCGCGCCGCTTACCTGCAACGGCGCTACCGACCAGGGCAGTAGAGTCGCGGGCTCGGTATGGCCAGTGCCATTACCACGCCGCTCGAGCAAGCCGCGACAGCCCAGCTTGGTAACCACAGCCCACTAACTTAAGCCCAGCTTGGTAGTGACAGCTTGCCAACGACAGCTCTTTATAAACAGCCCTTTATGAAAAGCCATTTATAAAAAGCTCTTTATAAAAAAAACTCTATTTAAACCTGTGCTATTTAAACAGCGCTCTAAAACCCGCTCGGTAAAAACAGCTATTTGCAAAAGAGCCTTTTGACAAAGCACATTGAATACGGCATAGAACGGCTCGTTAAATCAGCACGGCAGGGCGACAGGCAAGAGCGCCCGTACCACACGCCAACGCCCGGGCTGTCAGATGCGATGGGGCGGTTATTTTGGTTGCATTATAGGACGTTAAAGCCAATGCTTAAGATGTTAAAACTAATGCTTAGGGCGTTAAAACTAATGCTTGGGACGTTAAAGCCGACGAAACACATAGACTAACGCTATCCACGGATGTGTGCGTGAACGGTAAAAAACAAATGGAGGAGGTTAACATGACTGAATTAAAGCCGGCGGTAAAAGCGACAATTGACGACGTATTTGCGCAACAAAAAACCTATGCGCTTGTGCTTAGAAAATCGGATTACAAACAGCGACTGGCAGTGCTTGAGCGTTTTGAGAAAGCCTTTACGGCCGCCTACGACGATATTCACAAAGCTGCTGCTGCAGATTTTGGCAAGCCAGAGGCCGAAGTGGATATGGCCGAGATAATGCCGGTCAGAGCCGAGCTGAAACACATTCGCAAGTCGTTAAAAAGCTGGATGAAACCAGAGCATGTCAGAGCAACCCTGTCGATGTTTGGCACCCAATCACGTATTGTTAAAGAGCCCAAAGGCGTCACCCTCGTGGTATCCCCTTGGAACTACCCCTTTAACCTGACCTTTGGGCCCATGATGTGGTCCATCGCTGCGGGCAATACGGTGATTATCAAACCCTCTGAAATGACGCCACAAATGTCCAAAGTGATTGCTGCAATCGTCAAACAGGCATTTAGACCCGAAGAAGTATCGCTTTTTGAGGGCCAGGCGGATGTTGCCAGTTACCTGACTAACCTGCCATTTGACCATATCTTCTTCACCGGCAGTCCTGCAGTCGGCAAGCATGTCATGGCCGCTGCGGCTAAGAATCTGACGTCAGTGACATTGGAATTGGGCGGCAAGAGCCCGGTGATTGTGGACAAATCAGCCAACCTAAAAAAATCGGCCGCATCCATAGCTTGGGGTAAATTTAGCAACAATGGCCAGACCTGTATTGCCCCCGACTATATTTACGTGCACGAATCGATCAAAGACCAGCTGGTCAGTGAGCTGACTGCCAGCATTGCGTCACAGTATGGCCTTGGCAACGACGCCAAAACCAATGACGACTATTGCCGCGTGGTGAATGCCGGGCACCATGGACGTATCAGTGATTTGCTCGATGACGCCAAGAGTAAAGGTGGCAAGGTGCTGACGGGGGGAGATGTCAGCAAAAATGAGCAGTTTGTTGCGCCAACATTGATCGAGGGCATGAGCGATGATTCATCCATTATGCAGGAAGAAATTTTTGGCCCATTGTTGCCGATTATTACCTTCTCAGAGATCGATGCGGCCATTGCCTACGTCAACAGTAAGCCCAAGCCACTGGCCCTGTATATCTACAGCACCGATGACAAGGTGACCGACAAAGTGTTGCAAGAGACCAGTGCCGGAGATACCTGCGTTAACCAGACAGTGTTGCATTTTTTGCATCAGAATTTGCCCTTTGGCGGGGTCAATAACAGTGGTATCGGCAAATCGGGCGGTGTTTGGGGTTTTAGGGCATTTACCCATGAGCGCAGCGTGCTGGTGGACAAATTTAGTTCAACATCAATGCTCTACCCGCCCTACACGCCCAAGGTAAAAAAGCTGATCAAAATGACCATGAAACTGCTGACCTAACTCGGCTGTCGGTCTCACTTGCTGACATAAGCGCACTTAGTTGCGGATCATGGGCCGTGGGTCGTGGGGGATTTTATACGCTAGATCGGTGCGCTTGCCACGGTTTTACTCTGGCTTACAGTTTAACTGCTCTTGCGAACAGTTTAGTTGAGGTTCTTTGGGTAGCTATAGCTATCGTCTTAGCATCGAGGTTAGCTCGTCGTTTGACTTGGTCTAACCCCTAACCCCTAACCCCTAACCCCTAACCCCTAACCCCTAACCCCTAACC
>CALGJN010000329.1:0-1824 GCA_937920185.1 uncultured Cellvibrionales bacterium
CGATGGCGGCATGGGTCTATGGGGCAGTAAATTCTCATTTTTGAGCGAACATCGGGTAAACTGGCGTCCATGCAAAAGGCTTTTCAGATGGAATTTTGTTCACGCAGTCATCGCGGCCGCGTGAAGCGCAAAAATGAAGATACTGTCGAGGTGCGCGACGACCGTCGCATGGTGGTGATTGCCGATGGTATTGGTGGTCGGCGCTTTGGTGAGGTCGCCAGCCAACTCGCGGTGGATGCCTCGCTGGAGTATCTATGCAATTCTGAAAGCTTGCCAGAAAAACCCCTGCGCGAACTCGCCAACGCCATTAAATTTGCCAATGAAGCAATTATTGCCGTTCAAGAGAACGAAGAAAAATACCGCAAGATGGGCTCCACGCTGACTTGCTGGTGGCTAGCTGGGCGCCAGCTACATTTTTCTTGGGTCGGTGATTCGAGAATTTATCTACTGCGACCGACAGCCAATAGCATCGAGATGTTGACCCGCGATCACACCCTCGATCGCGCCAATATTGATGCTAAGTGGGCGCCCAATTTGTACAAGCGCGCGCCGAGCATTCTCACTCAACACGTCGGCAGTATCTTGCTGCTAAAACCCGACACCGGCAGCGTTGAACTTAAGGATGGCGATATTGTTTTGGCCTGCACCGACGGCCTGACCAACCGAGTTGACGACGCCTTGATACTCGACTACGCCCAGACCCACAGCGCCGACTTGCAGGCCTTGGGTGACCAATTGCTGGATCGTGCACTGGATTGCGGCGGGCAAGACAACATTACCTTGGTGTTGGCTCGGGTTGGCGGCTAGTAAGGGCGGCTATCGCCGCTCACTGTTTAAGTTGGCGGATTAACTCGCCGACATTTGACATTCGGTACTGTGGGTCTTTTTGAAGGCATTGCATGATGGTTTTTTCTAGTTCTTTGGCGATCGGCATTGAGCCAGAGAGCGCCGAGGGTGCGGCTGGAACATCGTTTTTAACGCTCGCTAATAGCTTGTCCATGCTGTTGCCTTGGGCTGGCGTATCACCAGTGATCGCCTCGTAGAGCAGTACCCCGAGACTGTAGATGTCGGTTCTGCCATCGATGTCTGGGGCGCGCAATACCTGTTCCGGCGACATGTAACAAATCGTTCCCTGAAGTTTTTGAAACCCGGTCATGCTGAGTTCTTTGGGCGCTGCGGCGGGGTCTATGTCGTCTATTTCCGACGCCTCGCCATCCTCGCTTCTGACCTTGGCGAGCCCCCAGTCGAGCAAGAGAATTTCGCCAAAGGGGCCGACGAGGATATTTTCTGGTTTCACATCGCGGTGAATGACGCCGTGGGTATGGGCATATTCCAGCGCATAGGCAACTTGCACAATAATGTCTAGCAACTGGGTAATGTCGTAACGCTCGCGAAAATCGATAATTTCGCGAAAGGTATAGCCGTGCACTAGCTTCATGGTGAAGTAATAGTGGCCTTGCCGATTGCGCCCTAGTTCGTAAGTCGGCATGGTATTGGGATGTTGCAGCATGGCCGATACCCGCGCCTCGCGCAGCAATCGCTTTTGTTCGATGGCGTCATCGGCAAACTCTGCCAGCAATGATTTATGGCACACGACGCGGCCCAAATGCATATCTTTGCAGGACTGAATCAACGATTTGCCGCCCCGAGCAATGGTCTTAAAGTAGGCATAGCGAAAATTGCTTTGCGAATTTTTGGACAGTTCTTTGTCGGTCTGCTCTAGATACAGTTTTGGGTAGTCGGCCTGTTTAAATTTGGGGAACTTGCTCACGATAGCATCCATTATCGAAACATTATTTATAGACTATAAAACACTCTAGCGTG
>CALGJN010000330.1:0-10027 GCA_937920185.1 uncultured Cellvibrionales bacterium
CGACTGTCACATAGGCTCTCAAATCACCGAGGTTGCGCCCTTTATCGAAGCTTTAGAGCACCTTACCGCACTGGTGGATAGGCTCGCACTGAGGGGTATCGAGCTCGAACATATCGATATCGGAGGCGGATTGGGCGTGCGCTATCGCGACGAGTGCCCACCTTCCATCGCGGACTATCTACAGCCAATACTCGAACAGTTTAAATCCCGCTCGGAGACCCTTATTCTCGAGCCGGGCCGCTCGATTACCGCCGATGCCGGCGTGCTCATCACCCGTGTTCAATACCTTAAAAATAATGGCGAAAAACATTTTGCCATGATCGATGCTGCGATGAATGATATTCTTCGACCGGCGCTCTATGAGGCTTGGATGGATATCAAACCGGTAGAAACCAATACCACTGCGACGGCAATTGAATATGACATTGTCGGCCCAGTCTGCGAATCTACCGACGTTTTGGGTCGCAACCGATCACTGGCTATCGGCGCCGGGGATCTGCTGTGCATCTGCGATGCCGGCGCTTACGGCTTTAGTATGAGTTCAAATTACAACAGCCGACCACGGCCAGCAGAAGTCATGGTGCATGGCCGTGAAGTTCATCTAATCAGGGCGCGCGAGAAGCTCGCTGACCTCACCCGTGGGGAACACTTATTGCCCGAGCGCAAAGCGCCATGATGACGCCATTTTCCAAGATGCACGGTTTGGGCAACGATTTCGTGGTATTCGAATCGCTGACGCAAAATATCCACATCAAACCGACCATGGTGCGTAAAATCGCCGACCGTCATACCGGGATTGGCTGCGATCAATTACTGGTAATTGGCCCACCTGGAGATGGCGCATGCGACTTCAATGTGCGCTATTTTAATGCTGACGGCAGCGAAGCCGAGCAGTGTGGCAACGGCCTGCGATGCGCTGCTCGCTACGTTTTTGATAAAAAATTCACTGGTAAGCGCGCGCTCCAGTTGCAGACCGCAACCGGCATTATGGCTGTTGACATCAATGACAATAATTCGATCACCGCCAATATGGGTCAACCCGAACTGGAGCCGGCACAGGTGCCATTTTCCGCAGCACAGCGATCGGTGCTATACCCGATCGAGGTGGATGGGGACAGTTATCAGATTGGCGTCGTTTCAATGGGCAACCCCCACGCAGTTCTGCAAGTGCCCTGTGTCGCCAGCGCGCAAGTCGCTGCGCTCGGCCCAAAGTTAGAACAGCATCCGCGATTTTGTAATCGGGTCAATGTGGGGTTTATGCAAATCGAAAACCGCCAGCAGATAAATTTGCGCGTTCACGAGCGCGGAGCCGGCGAAACCAAAGCTTGCGGCACAGGTGCCTGCGCTGCAGTAGTAGCGGGAATCCAACAACAACTGTTAGAATCAATGGTGCGCGTCTCGCTGCCAGGTGGCGCTCTAACCATAGAGTGGCTGGGAGAGGGGCACGCCCTTAGTATGACCGGGCCGGCCGTCAACGTATTCAACGGGTACATAAAAATATGAAGAACAATGAACAAATCGACATGAGTCAAACCGTGAGCGATTTTTTACGCGAAAACCCAACCTATTTGTATGATCATCCAGAGATTCTCGAGGAACTTTACCTGCCTCACGCCACTGGGTCTGCCATTTCATTGGTAGAGCGCCAGGTTGGGCGCTTGCGCGAGCGCAATGAAGAACTGCGCACACGACTCGATGTGCTGAGCGGCCAGGCTAACGAAAATCAACAATTACTGGAAAAGACCCAGGCATTGATTATGGCGGTACTCGGTGCGCAGTGCCTCGAGCAGATGGTAGACGTTCTGTACGAGCGGATGAATCGAGATTTTTCGGTCGAGTTTTGCAGCCTAACGCTGTTGGCGACGGCAAAAAAGATTGGCCCATCATCGGCTCGCTGCGCGAGCCAAGCTGCCGCTAAACGCGAGATTGCATCGATCTTAAAAGCCAAGGTTCTGTGCGGCGTAGTGCGCGATCGAGAACGTGCTTTTCTGTTTGGCGAGCAGGGCAGCGCTATCGGCTCCATCGCCGCCGTTGTTATTCAACACAAGCGGCCGCTGGCGGTCCTCTCGGTGGGGCATCGCGACGCGAACCATTACACCTCAGAAACCGGCACCCTGTTCCTCAGTTATCTAGGCCACGTTCTCAACCACGTCATCGATCGATTTTTAAACGACAGCGGCACGACCGGCGATTAACCTCTCTTACCGCGGCGCGAAGAGGGTTTTTGAGTCGCGCTTGTAGCGCGTTTTTTGGACGATCTTCGACGCGACTTTGTCGGCTTTTGACGGTCGTTATTGGCCGCCCCTGCAGCGCGTGAATGGGGCGCTTTTTTTCCATCGGCGCCTGACGCGTCGGATGCGGCCAATTCAAAATCAATTTTTCGCTCATCGAGGTTAACCCGCGCCACGATCACCCGAAGGCGCTGACCCAAGCGAAACACACGTCCCGTTCGTTCGCCGATCATGCGCTGTTGTGCGGCCTCGTGGTAGTAGTAATCCTTGGGTAATCCGGTGACGTGGATCAAACCCTCAACGTATAGATCGTCGAGCATCACAAACAACCCGAAGCCGGTAACCGCACTCACCACGCCGGTATATTCTTCCCCGACACGGTCGAGTAAATATTCGCATTTTAACCAGTTGACCACATCCCGCGTAGCTTCGTCTGCACGCCGCTCGGTGATCGACAAATTAGCACCGACATCGGTCAATTGCTGCTGCCCATAGGGGTAGATATCGGCCGATAAAGCCATCTCGTCAGGCTCGATGCGACGCACCTGAGCGAGCTTTTTAGGCCCCTTAATCAAGCCTTTTAATGCGCGATGAACCAGCAGGTCGGCATAGCGTCGAATGGGCGAGGTGAAATGCGTGTATGCGTCATAAGCAAGCCCGAAGTGGCCTTGGTTATCCGCCTGGTAGACCGCCTGACTCATCGAGCGCAACAGCACCGACTGAATCACCGAAGCGTCGTCTCGTCCCACCACTGACTTCAACACACGCTGATAATCTTCGGGTTGCGGTGCCTCGCCACCGCCCAAACCAATACCCAGTTCACCAAGAAACTCGCGTAACCCAGTCAGTCGCTCTTCACTGGGACCACCATGAACCCGAAACAGCGCCGGCACTTTAGCCTTTTCCAATAGCTGTGCGGCGCACACGTTGGCGCACAGCATACACTCCTCGATCAAGCGGTGAGCAGCCGTTCGGGCGACCGGTACAATCTGGCTTATTTTGCGCTGGGCATCAAACAGGATACGCGTTTCCTGAGATTCAAAATCGATTGCGCCACGTTGGCTCCGCCGTTCGTTGAGCCGCTGATAAAGCTGATTCAAGGCATCGACCTGGGGCACAATGCTGGCGAACTGCCGGCGCATAACCGGGGATTCAGCATTATCAGTTTCAGCGATAATCTGTGCAACCTGAGTGTAAGTCATACGCGCGTGCGAGTGCATGGTCGCCTCGTAAAACTGATAGCGCTGAATATCGCCCGCGGCATCGATGTGCATCTCACAGACCATGCACAAACGATCTTGCTTGGGTACCAATGAACAGAGTCCATTAGAGAGCTTTTCCGGTAACATCGGCACCACATGATTGGGGAAGTAGACCGAATTACCGCGCTCCGATGCCTCGCTATCAAGCGCCGAACCGATCTCCACATAGTGCGATACGTCGGCGATAGCCACAAGCAGTCGCCAACCTCCGCGTGGTTTGGGCTGGCAGTAAACGGCATCATCAAAGTCGCGGGCATCCTCGCCATCGATGGTGATAAGAGGTGTATTACGTAAATCCTCGCGATGCGGTGCGTGCTCTACGGTTGCGGCGATGGCATCGGCTTGCGACGCAACATCATCACTCCACTGATGAGGAATACCATAGTTGCGGATCGCCATTTCAATCTCGAGCCCAGGATCGAGATGGTCGCCGAGCACCTCGACAATATGACCGACTGGCGGACTGTTCCGCGATGGCGGCTCGACGATATCTAAAAGTACGATTTGCCCAGCCTCTGCGCCACACAAATAGTCTGCGGGCACGAGGATATCCTGACTGATACGTGGATTATCAGGGCGCACAAAACTGATTCCACTCTCGCGAAAATAGCGCCCGACAATCTGCACTGTCGGCCGTTCCACGACATCCACCAAGGTACCTTCCGGCCGACCCCGCCGATCCCATCCGGCAATCCGCACGAGCACCGTATCGCCATCGAACACGCGTCTCATCTGAGCGCTTGATAGATAGATGTCCTGACCGCCGCCACTCGGTGCGACGAAACCATAGCCCTCTGGATGGCCAATCACCCGGCCCTTGGTCAGGTTGAGTTTGTCCAGCGTACCGTAACCGCCGCGGCGATTGCAGGCCAACTGCCCGTCGCGTTCCATGGCCGCTAAGCGCCGGCGCATACCCTCAATCTGGTCGGCATTAGATAAATTAAGATCGCTACAAATTTGCTCGTGGGTCAGCGGTCCGACACTGCTGCTCAGGTAATCAAGTATGAATTCGCGACTGGGGACCGGGGACGCATATTTTTTCGCCTCGCGCTCGGCAAACGGATCGCTGGAAGGAGTTTTTTTTGGCATGTCATTACTTTCTAGGGCTGGGTAGGAGAAGAGCTGGGCCTATCGCGTATTTAACTGCGCCGGCCCAATGAATCACAGCTAAGCAGTCTATGCCCATCCAAGCGTTGTGTAAAAGGGTTTCTTTTCGGCCCTGCAAAGTGGCTAGCGCTTGGGCTGGAACAATTCCCCACTAAGCCTAGACGAAAAATACAACCCCCTGTGGCACCGAAAACAAGGCCTAAAACGCATAATTTACTGCACAATAAAGGTCATCTTCCGACGATCGTCAATATTAGTTATCGCTGAAATCACGCTTAAAATGGTGCTCGATATAGCTGCGCAATTCGTTTAACAATGTGAGTTTTTCCTGTCGGTTAATCTGCCAATAAACGCTGCGGTAGTCGGTCACTAAATCACGCAATTGGTGTATGCCGTAGAGCCCGCCCAGACCCATTAAATCGTGAGTCAGATTGCGCAGGGCATCGGCATCTTGACTATCGACCTCGACTTCTAGGGCGTCCAACGCGAGATCGAGATTGCGCTTCAATTCGTCGACGTCAACGGCGACCGACAATAAGTTCTCAGAGCCCTGGATGACCGCCGCTGAATTGCGTTTGACCGCCTTGAGTATACTTGTAATTAACGCGCTTTCGTCAACCGGTTTGAGTTGCACATCCACGGCGCCAGCGGTGAACAGACGCTCTTTTTCTAGCGCCGTAATGTCTGCCGTCAAGCCGATAATGGGCGGCGCGGAAGAAGACTCTCGAAAAATGGTTTCACAGGCGGTTATGCCATCAATAATGGGCATATGAATATCCATTAAAATCACATCCAATGATGTTTTTCGGGTGCTTTCAATGGCCTCCAGACCGTTGTTAGCGACCACGCATTGCGCGCCATACAAGCTCAACAACTTAACTAGCAGGGTTTGGTTGAACGGATTGTCCTCCGCGATCAATATTGTCAACCCGGCCAGCGTTTCGCTAGAACGCTCCTCGCTAGGGTTGCGCCTCGCCACCTTGCTTTTATCGCCGCGCAAAACCTCGCAGGTGAAACTGACTTCAGTACCGACATCGAGGGCACTCTCGATCGCTATCGCGCCGCCCATCATTTCGACCAATTGTTTGCAGATTGAGAGGCCCAGACCCGCACCGCCAAAGCGTCGATTAATCGAGGTATCTTCCTGCGAAAAAGGCGCGAACAAAAACGGAATCTTACTCGCGGCAATGCCCTTCCCAGAATCTTTCACTGAGCCCTTTACCAGTAATCGATCAGCGGAAATTGGTTCACATGACAGCGCCAGGACAACAAACCCAGAATCGGTAAATTTGATCGCATTGTTGATCAAATTGCTGATCAACTGTGCCAGCCGCACGGGGTCGGCGCGCAAATACTCCGGCATATCATCGGCAATTTCGAAACTCAGAGTCAAACCCTTGGAATGAGCATTCGGTTGATGGATGCTCTGCAGGTTTTTGAGCGCAGAAAGCAGCTCAAAATTAATTTCCTCTAGCTTGTATTGCCCCGAGTGGGCTTTAGAGAATTCGAGAAGGTCGTCGATCATAGTCAACAGCATGGTCGACGACGTTTCGATCACCCGCTGGTGCTCGCGTCTCATCGTCTCATCATCTTCATCCACCAGCAGGCGTGAAAACCCCATAACCGCGGTCAACGGCGTGCGTAATTCATGACTCATATTAGCCAAAAATTGGTCCTTGGCCTCCATCGCCTCCTCGAGCTCAACGAGGGTGATCTGGAGCTTTGCGGTGGCGCGTGCGACCTCGCTTTGCATCAGTAAATTCGACTCTCGTACACTGATCGCAAGTCGGTTGATGGCCACCGCCAATTTGCGAATATCCTCAGGTCCGCGCTCCACTGCCAAACTGTCTAGGGGCCCGCTTTCAATGTCCTTTAAGTAGTCCAACAGGCTGCGAATCGGTCCGAGTACACGCTCTAACAGTCGTTGTAACAACAGCAGATACAGCGCGATAGCGCCGAACGCGATCAGCACATATTTGCGCAGGATCGCCATCCGGCTCTGCTCCAACGTTTCGTCACTCGTTCTCATTACGACCCAGTTGGGTTTGGGCTCTCCGGGCAGCGTCACGCCGGTATTAATGGGCGCATAAAAATACCAACTGTGGTTTCGATAGATCGATCCTTTGAGCGATTCAGCGTCGTATAAGTCGAGTATCTCAGGTTCAATATCGCCAATTAGAAGCGGCTCATCGCCATCCTCGAAGCGAATTATAAAACCCTCCGTTGTGACATGCCCGCTGATGACCTGGCGCGTAAACGCTTGGACGGTAAAATCTTCGGAATGGAGGTGGGCGGCTGCGTGTTCGGCAAAGTGTGTAATGAGCCACTCGTTGTCGCGCTTAAAATGCTCGAGCATCGAGTTGTAACTCAAATGGTAGGTGCCATAACCCACCACAACCGCTAACAACATAGCTGGGATCACCGAGTGAACCAAAATTTCATAGTGCACGGTAAAAAAATGATAGCGTGACTTTTTCACATCACTTCCCTGTTATTGCGTGGTGGTGAAAGGCTTCTAACGTGTCCCATAGGATATCAGCACTAGCACGATTGACCTCGACCCGGCGACCCGGCCTGCGCAAAAAGCCTTAATCCAAAGGAATACCCAACGTCGGAATCATCATCATAACAGGTGGATAGGCAACCTGCGACCACGGCGGTGAGGCTGCTGCGAGTTGGCACCAAACAAGCCTGATTCAATTGCCGGCGCTAACGACTCTCGATGAGCATAGAGTTAATCCGTTCGAAAGCCCACAGTATGGCATCAGCGAGCGTGGCTGGGCGGATGCTGGAATGGAGGTCGAAGACATTAGACGCGTGCCTAATAGACCATATACCCTTGATAGCAACGTCAACTATTCGGGCTAGTCAACTATTCGGGCTAGTCAACTATTCGGGCTAGATGCGGCTGCCGCACTATTCCGTCGGCACGCAATGGTACTTGGTAGCCTTTAAACGGGCGAGCAAAGAAGCGTCTCTAACGCCGCCTTACTGGCGGTTAGAGACCGAGTTTTTGGCCGAGTATGGCAGCCTGAGTACGGTTGTTTAAACCGAGTCCCCGAAGCAATGCGCTGACGTGCACCTTGACGGTATTTTCCGACAGGTTCAGCTGCCGAGCGACCTGCTTATTCGATCGCCCTTGAGTGATACAGGCGAGAATGTCGCGCTGGCGGGGCGTCATAATATCTTTAATTGACTCGATATCGGCGCCGGCATCGACGTCATCGATCACTTTGGACACCTCTGGAATCGACTGGGTCAATCGCTCGGGCGCTGAAACCTTCCCCAACAGAGCGCGATCGATCGCCTCAAACAGCGTGCCTTTTGGCGACGACTTTGTGACAAAGCCCAACACCCCAAGATCCAAACATTTGCGGATGTGTGCATGGCTTTCAGAGGCCGATAATACCACCACCGGCAATTGCGGAAAACTGTCACACACCGACTCGATAAAATTGAACCCCCCACCAGCACCGGGCATGAACAAGTCCAAAATGGCGATGTCGATATTTTCAGAGTTGAGGATTTCTTGAGCAGATTCGCCCGAGCTAGCTGTAGATATATTTATTTCACTGTAATGGATCAGTAAGGTGGATTTTAATCCTTCGCAAACAAAGTCGTGGTCGTCCACTATTAGGGCATGCATCTTTTTCTCCTTGTGCATTCATCCATGCGTTGCGCACGAGATGTTACGCGTCCAATCGATCGTGTACTTTTTAAACTAATGGTTATTTGATAGTATAAACCTTTTTCGCATATTAAAAAAAGCCCAAAAATGAATAAAATACTTTTGGGCATCGACGAAGTGGGCCGAGTCGATCCTCGGCCCTGTTGTTTTACAAAAATCTGATGGATCGCATCCACCCACAGCAACGGTCAACTACCCGAGCTTTTCCTTAATTCTCGCAGATCGTCCGGAGCGCTCGCGGAGGTAGTAAAGTTTAGCGCGTCGAACCGCGCCGCGCCGCTTGACTTCAATACTGTCCACTAGAGGGCTATAGGTCTGGAAGGTCCTCTCTACGCCAATACCATTAGAAATTTTACGCACCGTAAACGCCGAGTTAAGCCCACGATTGCGCTTGCCGAGCACTACACCCTCAAATGCCTGCAAACGCTCTCGCGTACCCTCTTTGACTTTCACCTGAACGATGACCGTATCGCCCGGACTAAACGGCGGAATCTCTTTACTCATTTGCTCTTGCTCGATCTCGGCAATCAGCGGGACTTTATTACTCATTTGTTGCTCCTCAATTCTCATTGGTTGGTGGCATACCACCGGTTTTAGAGCGCTGGTCAGAGAGGATGAGCGGACTGCTACTCATCATCTGCCAACTCATTATCAATCTCATCCATAAGCGCCTGCTGCTCATTATCTAGAATCAGCGACATCATCAAATCCGGCCGTCGGGTCGTGGTTCGCAGCAGTGATTGGCGCAAACGCCAACGCCTTATCGCTGCGTGATCACCCGATAGCAGCACTGGCGGCACCTTGAGGCCAGACACTTCCTCCGGCCGGGTATAGTGCGGACAGTCCAGCAAACCCTGCGAAAAAGAATCCTGCTGTGCCGACTCAACGCGCCCTAATACTCCGGGTATCTGCCTAATAAGCGCGTCGGCAGCCACCATAGCTGCGAGTTCACCACCGCTCAACACATAATCCCCTATCGACCATTCCTCGTCGACTTCGAGGCGAATGAAGCGTTCATCAATGCCCTCATAGCGGCCTGCTATAAAAATTATTCCGGCCTGATCAACACCGCGATTAACCGCCGCTTGCTGCAGTAGTCGCCCCTGGGGTGACAGGTATATCACACGGTGCTGGTCTTCCCCCATCCACGCTCGAGCAGCTTCCAAAGCCTGCCGCAGCGGCTCGACCATCATCAACATGCCAGGGCCGCCGCCGTAGGGCCGCGCATCCACCGTGCGGTGTTTGTCGGTGGTGTAATCGCGTGGATTAAACGCCTCAATCGACACCATTCCCTGCTTCACTGCCCTGCCACTGACACCAAAACCGGTCAGCGCCTCGAGCATGCCTGGGAAGAGCGTAATCACTGCAATCTTCATAGGTCACTACCGGGCTGCAACAACACCACTAAAAATCTGGGTCCCACTGTACTTCTATTGTGCGCTTCTCAACGTCGACCATCGACACATAAGCTTCAGCGTAGGGGATCAACCGCTCTCGTCGATCGGAGTCGGCGCCATCTTCGCGCACCACCAATACGTCATTGGCACCCGTTGCCAATACCGACACTACCGAGCCGAGCACCGTCTCTACCCCTTCGAAGTGGCTGGTCACCTGAAGGCCAATCAACTCGTGCCAATAAGTCTCACTGGCATCGAGTTTTGGCAAAGCGTCTACAGCTACGCAAATATCCAAACCGCACCATTGGCGCGCCTTATCTCTGTCGTCGAGACCTTCGAGGT
>CALGJN010000331.1:0-4635 GCA_937920185.1 uncultured Cellvibrionales bacterium
TGCTTTAAGGTATTTGGTTCGAGAGCTGTGGTTCAGGATATCTAGTTTAAGATATTTTCTTCAAGATATTTGCTTCAAGATATCGGGTTTACGGCATCTAGTTTAAATCATCTAGTTTAAATTATAGTCCACGAGGCCTAAGGCAATAACGCGGCGGCTATGGTTTTAACTCTGCCCCCGCATTCGTGCCATTGATCCAGCCGCGCCATTGATCCAGCCGCGCCATCGATCCAGCCGCGCCATTAACCCAGCCTTGGCTATCGCCGCGGCCTCGCACCCGTCATGGTTATCTTGCTTTTTCTCTCATAGTGACAAACTCCTCGGCCGCCGAAGGATGAATACCCACGGTTGCATCGAAGTGGGCTTTGGTCGCACCGGCCTTAAGCGCAATGCCCATACCCTGAATAATCTCGGCGGCGTGCTCGCCCACCATGTGGCAGCCCAACACCGCGTCGGACTGGGTATCGACCACCAGTTTCATGGTAATGCGATCGCTACCACCACCGAGAGCTTGCAACATTGGCTTAAAGTCTGACACATAGACCGCGATGTCGCGGTTGTCGGCCCTTGCCTGCTCCTCGCTCAACCCCACGGTGCCAAATTCTGGTTGCGAAAATACCGCGGTGGGAATATCGCGGTAATCAATCGTTGCGCTACCATCGCCATACAGATGATCAACCAATACCATCGCCTCTTGAATCGCCACCGGAGTCAACTGCACGCGGTCAATGACATCCCCGAGGGCATAAATGCTCGGCTCGGCGGTGGCAAAATGCGCGTCGACTTCGATCGAGCCGTCGTCGCGCAGCACCACATCGGTGGTCTCCAAACCCAGGCCCGCAGTATTTGCCTGACGACCTGTCGCGTAGAGCACCAACCCTGCGTCGAGGGTCGAACCGGTGCTGAGGGCCGCTTGCAACTGCTCGCCGGTTTTAGTGATGCTATCAACCTCGGTGTTGAGGTGCAGGTGCACGCCTTTGGCCTGCATGCCCGCGGCGATCTTTGCGCCCATCTCACGATCAAACGACTTGAGTAGTGTGGCGCCGCGATAGACCAAGTGCGTCTCGACGCCGAGGCCGTTTAAGATTCCGGCAAATTCAACCGCGATATAACCGCCACCCACCACCACCGCGGTTTTTGGCAGATGGTCTAAAAAAAACATCTCGTTTGAGCTAATCGCATGCTCGCTACCGGGAAATGTTGGAATGTAGGGCCAGCCACCGGTGGCAACTAAAATGGCGCGTGTGCTATAAGTCGCACCATTCACCAAAACCTGCTGCGGCCCGACAACGGTTGCCCGCCCATCAAAGAGATCGGCACCACTGTTGTCGATCAGCGTGTTGTAGACCCCATTAAGTCGTTCAATCTCGGCGGTTTTATTGTCTCTCAACATCGCCCAATCGAGACTTGGCTGCGCCTCGACCTGCCAGCCAAACCCCGCGCTGGCGTGAAACAGATCAGGAAACTGCGATGCATAGACAAACAGCTTTTTTGGTACACAACCCACGTTAACGCAGGTGCCGCCCAGATAGCGCTCTTCGGCCACCGCCACTTTTTTACCCTTGCCGGCGGCCATGCGGGCGGCGCGCACGCCGCCAGAGCCTGCGCCAATCACAAACAGGTCATAATCAAATTTGCTGGTCATTCAAACGTCTCCATTAAATAAAACTCGGTGATCACCGCACGGCGGGGTGCGTGCCCTATTGCATCCCACTGATCGCGCGTTTGCCATCGCCTACTGCGGTCAAGCGCGCACTCACGCCAACCGCGGATTGTGCAAATCTGCGACCACTTTGTCTACAGTGAAAATCAACGTACGCGTAAACAAGTCACCCCCGACACCGCTAGAGCACGCCATTCGGCGGGTATCCTCTCTGTGCCCCGCAGCACAGCTATATCGACCTTAAAAAGATTTACGCCAGTTATGTCGCCAACAAGGCCCCGGATCGAGTGTCGAACGCAGTTCAGGATCTGCTGACGCCCTCGAGTAGAGTCAGTACCTGCTTGGCTTGCACATTGGCCTGCGCGAGCATCGCGGTGGCTGCCTGCTGAATAATTTGCGTGCGCGCCAGCTCGGTCGCCTGTTTGGCATAATCGGTGTCCATAACGCGACTGCGCGCAGCCTGGGTGTTGATAATGACGTTAGAGAGGTTTTCGGCGGCGTACTCCAACCGATTGGCCGCGGCACCAAACGTGGCCCTGCGCGCATTGATTTCGCTGACCGCAAGGTCGAGACTGGACAGTGCGCGCGTGGCACTGGCAAAACTGGTAATTTGGGTATGCGCGACAGACTCCGTCGAGCTACCCGCGGCCAACCACTCGTAGACCCGAGTCTGCCCTGAATCGATGCCATTGCCATCGTCCGAAACGGCACCAATGGCAACGATATTACCGCTACCATTTAGCGAGATCGACCAACCAGAAAAATCACCGGCGCTCTCGCCATCGATGTCTAAACCCCTCGGCAGCCAGACTGTGCCATTCCAATCGTAAACTCTAACATGACCTGCATCATCACCATTGCCATCGTTGTAGGGGGCACCGATCGCAACGGTATTGCCATCGGCACTCAATGACAAACCGCGCGACGATATGTCACCCTCCGCTTCACCATAAATATCAGCGCCTCGCTGCTGCCAAGCAGCGCCGTTCCAGTCAAAAATACGCGTTTGGCCCGCATCCTGTCCGCCGCTGTCATTGAGAAGACTGCCGACCGCGACGGTATTGCCATCGGCACTCAGGGAGATAGAATAACCGGACTGGTCACCGGCACTCGAACCATCAATATCTGGCCCCCTTTGCGCCCAACTCGAGCCATTCCAATCGTACATCCGCACATGCCCCGAATCTAACCCATTACCATCGTTTAAAAACCCCGCTACTGCAATGGTGTTGCCGTCTGCGCTTAATCGGGTTCTGCGGCCAGAAAAATCAACTACCGCCTCGCCGTCAATGTCTTCGCCTCGCTGAGACCAAGTCGATCCATCCCAATCAAAAATACGTGCGTGTCCGGCCCAGTAGCCATTTGCATTAGTGTTCGGCACACCGCCGTTATTAGACGCGCCGATAGAGACGGTATTTCCGGCGGCACTGATTGACACCATTAATCCCGATTGATCACCCGCCGCCTCGCCGTCAATGTCTGCGCCACGCTGCGTCCACGACGTACCATCCCAATCATAAATGCGCGCATGTCCGGCATTTTCACCAGCTCCGTCATTTAAGTGCGCACCAATGACCACCGTATTACCGTCGGCGCTCAGGGACACCAAGCTGGCAATGTCACCGGCGGTCTCGCCATCGATATCAGCGCCCTTTTGCACCCAAGCGGTGCCATCCCAATCAAATAAACGCACATGCCCAGAATCTGCACCGTTGCCGTCGTTATAGGGCGCGCCTATGGCGACGGTTTTACCATCGGCACTGGAGGAGACGATCCCCGAAATATCCCCCGCCGCCTCGCCATCGATATCACTGCCAAGCTGCGTCCACGCACCGCTGTTGGCGGCAACTTGCCCAAGCGTGCGGGTCGACAGCGAGCCGAGGTCGACGGAGATAGTTTGGTTGGCATTGCTGCCGACATGAAAGGTCGCTGGCTGGGTAAAATCGCGACCATTAAAAAAGCTGCGTCCATTCCACTGGGTGTTTTGTGCGATCCGATCGATCTCAGACTTGAGCGCCTGATATTCAAGATCGAGCGCCGCGCGGTCAGATGCCGTGTTGGTGTCACTGATCGCCTGAATAGACAGCTCGCGCATGCGCTGGATCATGGCAGTGACCTCGATCATGGCTCCGTCGGCGGTGGCCAACATCGACATCGCGTCTTGGGCATTGCGCACCGCCTGACTGAGCCCGTTGATCTGCGAAGTCATCTTGGAAGAAATTGCAAGACCAGCGGCATCGTCGGCGGCCGAATTGATTCTCAACCCCGTGGCTAGTCGCTCCATCGCCTGGTGCATCGCCCTTTCGTTTTTAGCCAGGGCATGACTTGCAATGGTGGCGTTAATGTTGGTATTGATGCTCAAAACAGTTTGCTGTAGGCGTGACCCTCCCAGATGCGCTCTGCAGACGCCTTGGTTGACTCAAAAAATGCAATAATCGCGCCAAAGTAACCCACACCACAGATGGGCATTTTAGTCATGTAAAGCAATGATTTAATATAGAATATCCGAAAAAATACGATCGACGACTCGCCAATGAATCGGCACAATCAAACCAGCATCGCTGTCAATTAGCTGACGAAAAGGCGTTATTGCGCTTTGACGGGCGCACGGCAATAGACCACCAGAGCGCTCCGTGATCCCAACCCGCCAGTTTTTGCCCGCGGCGCGACCTAACGCGCGATCTTTGCAGCAGGTAGAAAACCCGTAACGAGGGGGCAAGCCGACATCGCCATAACACCCAAGGTTGTAATGCGCCTTGAGACGCCTAGCATCAAAAACTGAACATGGCGCAGCAGTGCACTCTCTGAAGGTCAGCGAATCGGGTATCCGCAAGTGAACCGCATTCTTGCAACGCATCCCAAGAATCGGTTGTCTAAGCTGTCTGTGCGGCAGTGAACGCAGATAACGCACGCATGCTTTATTGAAACCCCGGCACAAAAAAGCATGCTTAAAGCCATGCCTAAAACGCATA
>CALGJN010000332.1:0-4638 GCA_937920185.1 uncultured Cellvibrionales bacterium
CAACGCTGTGGTGCATCTGATGCTGCGCCGGACTAATAAAGAGTTTTTCAAAGCGCCCAAACGAAATCCAAATATGCGAATGCCGCAGATTGGCGGCGGCAAAATTAAACAAAAACCCAAAGGCGTCCACGCCAAGTATTTGCAACCCCGTCAGTCGTTGCGAAAATAGCCACACAAAGACGCCGGTGACCGTGCCAAAAACGATTAAACTCCGCGTAAAATACAGTATGTGTTCAACCGGATGCACCCGAAAAATGGTCAGCGGAGTCAATACCGTGGCGCTGTGGTGGGTTTTATGAAAAGCCCACAAAAAATCAAACCGATGCATACAGAAGTGCAGACCAAAGCGGCTCGCGTCCTCGACCACTAAAAATGCCACACTAAAGAGACTGGCGATCCAAAACCAGCCGAGCTCGAGTCGCGGTGCGTCGCCGACGTACTCTTGCAAGGTGCCGCCGACCAGCACGGTAATCGCTAGATGACTGCCAAACAGCGGGATCAATAGTCCGAGCCGCATGACCGTGTTAAAAATCATTAGGGTGACGTCATAAAGACTCGACCGAGAAAGCCAGTAGGCCGGATTAACCAGTCTTTGTAATTGCGCTAAAGGGCTAAAACGTCCTTCCTGTCGCGCCACCACAAATGAGGCGATCACCAATGCACTGGCTAGATAAAGCCAGTACACCCGTTTCGACGGATCGAGAAAAAATTCAGCCGGCGCAGTAAAAAACTCGAGCAAAACTCCCTCCTATCGATACCCCAGTCTAAAACCGATACTTAACCTGTGCCAACAACGTTCGCGGCTGGTTAGGGCGGGCACCGTAGGGACGGTGCGACACGATCGCGGTTTTATCGGCGGCATTTCTCAACAATAACTTCAACTCGAGATCGTCGTTGACCACGCGGCTAACCGCAATATCCAGTACCGTCAGGCTATCGGTGTGGAGTCCACTGCCAATATCACCCGTACCGGGTTCCTCGCGCATTTCATGCTGATACTTTAATGCCAGATCCAACGACCAGCGGTCGCCCTCGAGTGCCACTTGCCAGCGGCCCACGTGTTTCGGTATGTACGGCAGTTCGTCGCCTTTATCGACCAGTCCCCACTGCGAAAACTGAGAGAAAAATGACTCCTCAAATTCGGAGTCAGAATAGGTATAGTTGAGCTTAGAGGTCAATAACCAAGTGTCACTGATGGCAAATTCGACCTCGCCCAAGAACTCTATGCCGCTGACCTCGACCATACCGCCGTTGTATTCTTGACCGTTGTCGCAGTCTGAATCAGAGTAGCGACAACGTCCCAAGAGGTTGTCATAGTCGCTATGAAAGGCGATCACTTCACCCGACAGGGTCGGCGTAGAGTAGCGCACACCGTATTCAAAATTGGTACTTTCCTCGGCATCGGCGCCGGTCTTACCCGGTCCAGCCGGCGAAAATCCAACGTAAACACCCGCCAGGACACCAATGGTCTCGGTGACTTGTAGATGCGCACCAAAGCCCGGGGCAGTGATCGATTGGTCGTTCGCAATTGAAGTGCCCTCGATGAAGTTATCCACGCTACCACTGATATCTTCATGTCGAACACCGACATTGATGGTCAAATCTGCCCAGCTGATTTGGTTGGACACCGAAACGGCTATCGCGTCGGTATGCGCAAAATTATTGGTCTTGTAGGGACGTTCAATCCCGTCTGACACCAATTGCGCCGAGCGCATCAAATAACTGCGCGTTTGGTGTCGTCGCCGCACCTGGTCTTCGTGGTAGCGAAAACCCACGTCGATTTGGTGGTCAAGCCCCCAAAACGACGCGCGGTGACTCAAGTCGAACTGCACACCTTGAGACCGGTACTCGCGATAATTGTCGGTGATATCGAGGGTCAGATCGGGAAGACCACGCGTTGGATCACCGACTGTTGAATCTTTGATGCCGGCCAAGGTCTGGTAGGCGCTGACGAAACCGCCGGGATTACGCAAAACATCCTGCGCTTTGGGGCGGCCGCTTTCGTCCATGAACCCACTAAATTTGTTCCAGGATCGATCAAATTCATTTAAGTAAAGCTTGGTGTTAACATCCAAACCGTTTTCCAGCGTCATCGAGTGTCGGATATGAATCTGTCGGTGCTCCGACTGGAACCGATCGAGTTGCGAGGCTGGATAGCGTCTCAAGGGGTCGATTGCAAAGTCGCTATCGGCGAGCCCCAGATAGGTTTCATCGGCGTCTTCATCTGCAAACCCGAGCTTTAGGGTCAACGTCTGCTGGAGTTTTGTTTGCGGCTTCCAGCGCACCTTTAGGTTGATGTCATTGCGCTCAAATCCGGTATCACCGCCGTCATCCAAACGCTTAAACCCATCGCTTGAGTACTGCAAACCTTCGATCAAGATTCCGACATCACCATGCACATAAGCGGCCGCTCCGGCGAACTTTTTGTAGCCATCACTACCCGCAGTGAGGTCGATTTCGGCCATGTTATCGGTCGGAACGGGCCGCGTCACTAGATTGATCGCTCCGCCGACGGTGTGTGGGCCAGATTTAATCGCCGATGGGCCCTTCAATACCTCCAGCGCAAACACCCGCGAGGCATTAGTAATGTAATAAGCTGCTGGGGCCGAATAGGGCGCAGGGCCGATCAGCACACCATCCTCCATCAGAGTAATTTTTTGACTGCGATCCGAGGTCGCTCCCCGGATACCGATGTTGGGACGTAAACCAAATCCATCCTCCTCGCGAACATAGACCCCGGGGACGGCACTAACTAATTGGTTGAGATCGCTGTAAGCATGCTTTTTAAGCTCGTCGGCATCGATGCGTACCCCCGACCCAGACAGCTTCAAGTTGGCCTCCTTGGTACCGATGATCATCACTTCTTTGATCACCGGCGGGTCCAATTCCAAAGCCTCGGTTGCGCACGCTAAAAGCGTCGCTGCCGCCAAAAGTCCGGCATAGGATGTTTTAATCGGTGTCACCCTGCACGCCATCCGGAACGGAGACGCCTACGTAGGCAACAAAATCGACCTTGAGGTCATCGGTAACGCGTTTGATCAGGCCTCCAAGCGTGCAGGCCTGGGGCTCCGCATTGCTGTCGGGATTGGCATAGGCGTTGCTGCACGTACTGGCGTCATCCGCCGAGGTGATCGCCATCACCTGCTGCTTAATGGAATCGTTGGGCGCAGCCAACAGCATCGCATCCGCCTTGTCGACCACCGCAGTAATCAGTCCCTTAAACGTGGTCGACCAACCAGAGCTATTTTGATCGGCTAAGTCGTCAAGTCCGCCGTCAAACATGGCCAAAAGTTGCTCGGCGTTGACCTTGATGTTGTGCAGCGATGTCTCGCTAAAGGGCGATTCAATCGACTCGGCACAGGTCTGTGTTTGACACAGGGGATCGAGCCCCAAGGGCGTGGTTAATTTGGCTGACTTTGCAAATTTTTCGAAATAAAACAAGCCGTCGGTCATCTGCTCAAAATTGGTACCAATCTCTGACGCATCCAAGTAGCCGGACCGATAAGTAGCCCAGTCGGTGTGCACCTGAGTGGCATTAACAGAGACGTCTTGGGCCAACATCTCGGTCAGCGCACAGCGCTGTAATTTGCGCTCTGAATCGGCTAAGTCGTTCCAGCCATCCACGGTAGACACTCCAGCGGAGCAGGTATGATCCAGCGTCGAGCCGAACAGCAAATACTCGATTGCCGACAGGCTGCGTTGATTACCGGCGGTCACCGCCACGTCAAAGTCGGCTTCAGAATGCGCCTTGACCACCGCGGTATCGGTTCCGCAGGTCGACACGCGCTCGTCTTCGGTATAAAAATGCACGCGATTGCGCAATGACTTGGCGTTCATCGCCGCCGGACCAACGATGTGCAACTCTGTCTTTTGGACTGTCTGCATCAGACTTTTCCAAGCGTCTTGCGCGGCCAACAATTTGGCTGCTTCATCACTCGCACCCAACGCATCACAGTAAAGTGCCAATGATCCACTCGCAGCGGCGAATTCTGACGCCTGATCGGCGACTGCCTTATAATTGGGGATGACGATATTGTCGACTAGCGAGGTCAGTACCGAGTGTTCACTGACGATACCTGAGGGTTCAACCACATTGATCGTTCGAGTCACCTCGGTAGCCGTATTGCCCGCGGCGTCGGTGACGTTGTAGTAGACGGTGTAGGTGCCCGTTGCAGACGTGTTGACCTCCGACGCATCAATAACCACGCTCTCACCAGTGTCGGCTGTCGCGCCAGATTCCTGATACTCGGCGTTTAGGCTGACTGACTGTGTCGTGTCCCCGATCACGGAAATTACCGGTGCGCTAGTATCAGGCGCCGGCTCGCCCGAACCCGAGTCTAACACCTCGACGCTGCGCACCACCTGAGCCGCTGCGTTGCCCGCCGCGTCGCTGACATCATAGGTCACCGAGTAGGTGCCAATGACAGAGGTGTTAACTGCGGATGCATCGATGGTCACGGTTTCGCCGCTATCGGCAGTCGCGCCGCTCTCACTGTACTCAGCGTTTAAGTCGACCACCTGCGGATTGTCGCCGCCCAGCGTGATGATCGGTGCGGTGGTATCCGCAGCAGGCGTCGGCGCAGCCGCGCCACCGCCGCCACCACCGCCACCGCCACATCCAGCTAGCACAGCGGAAAT
>CALGJN010000333.1:0-6014 GCA_937920185.1 uncultured Cellvibrionales bacterium
GGGTTATTTTTCAAGCCGCCAGCCACCGATTGAGCTGCGGGCCATGCTAACATAGTGCGTTTTAATCCGTGCATTGCGAAGCGATTGCAATCGGTCTGGGGGTACAATTCAGACCGGTTAACGATGGCGATATAGTTTAAATTTACCCGATATTTGATGAGCCGATGGCAGGTGACCGATGATCAATATACTGTTTGCTGGCCGCCAGCAGCGTTGGGATGAGTACCAGGGCCCCTTGGCTGAGGCGTTAACCGACCGCGGGTTGGAGTTTTCATTGCTCGCGTCCTGCCCGCCAGAGGAGGTCGATTACATTGTCTACGATCCCAGTGGGCCACTCGAAGATTTTACCCCTTACAGCCGCTGTCAAGCGGTCATGGGGCTTTGGGCGGGGGTCGAAAATATTGTCGGCAATAGCACCTTGAGTGCACCGTTAACGCGCATGGTCGATCAAAACTTGACGCGTGGTATGGTTGAATGGGTGGTCGGCCATAGCCTCCGTCATCACCTCGGTATGGACCGTCATCTGTTTGGGCAAGATGGCATTTGGCGCAGTGAAATAACTCCGTTGGCAGCAGATCGACCGATCACCATTCTCGGCATGGGGGCTTTGGGGCGCGCCTGCGCCGAAGCGTTGGCAGATCTTGGCTTTCCCGTTAAGGGCTGGAGTAGAACGCGCAAACGGATAACCGGCGTCGAGATGTATTGCGGTGAACGGTGGTTAAACAATGCCCTTAAAGGCGCGCAGATTATCATTACGCTATTGCCGCTCACCCCGCAGACTCGCCACTGCATCGACGCCGAGTGCCTCGCGAGTCTGCCGCGCGGAGCGGTGTTGATCAATCCTGGCCGCGGCGATCTGATCGATGAGCGCGCGCTGCTCGAGGCCCTCGATACAGGCCATATAGAGCATGCTACGTTGGATGTATTTGCGCGCGAACCACTGCCGCCGGAACACCCTTTTTGGGCGCATGCCAAGGTCACTGTAACCCCACATATCGCTGCGGCAACGCGCCCCGAAAGCGCTTCGCGGGTAATTGCTACCAATGTTTGGCGTAGCCAGACCGGTCGACCTTTGCTGTATACGGTAGATCGTGAAAGCGGTTATTGAGGGTGTTGCCATCTCCCGTTGTTATCTCCGTTGGGTGACGCGAAAATACCGGTAGCGAAGGGCCTAAAATCTACTAGGTAGTTAGGCGTCGGGCTATACTGTATCGCCGAGCGACAAACAATCGACCAATGACTGATCGCAATCACCGCGAGGCGACTGTTACTCACAACAATGTTTTTTGCACCTAGGATGTAAAATATGGATGCTCACAAGGAAGTCATCGATGCAGAGTCGAGAATACGCGCCCACACCCTTACCACGCCACTGATTGAGTCCAAGGCGCTGAGCAAGCTCATTGGCGGCAAGGTCTATCTAAAGTTGGAGAGCGAACAGCATACCGGTTCATTTAAAGCGCGCGGCAGTCTCAACAAGTTGGTCTATCTGCAACAGCGCGGCATTACCGACACCATCACCTCGTCGAGTGGCAATCATGCGCTGGGCTATGCCCGAGCATTGGAGATCACCGCGGGTCAGGGTACGGTTTACCTTCCAGCCACCGCATCCAAAGCAAAAATTGAGGCATTGAAAGACTATCCGGTTAAGGTCGTGCTGCACGACGATGACCCGCTGTCGACTGAAGTCTTCGCCAAGGCCACCGCGGCGCGAGAAAACAAGACGTGGCTTTCGCCCTACAATGATCTTCAGGTGATTGGTGGGCAGGGTACGATTGGTATCGAGCTCGAGGCGCAGCTCGACAAAATCGATTCAGTGTTGATGACTATGGGCGGCGGTGGACTGATCTCCGGCGTTGGGAGTTACTTAAAGCGGGTCTCAACCAACACCCAAATAGTCGGCTGTGAACCGGAAAATTCAGCCGATATGTGCCTCAGTTTGGCGGCCGGAAAAATCGTCGGTATGGCGGTCGAAAAAGAAACCCTGTCCGACGGTTCTGCCGGAGGTATCGAGGAGGATTCGGTGACTTTTGAAATCTGCCAGTCGGTGGTCGATCGCTGTTTGCTGGTAAACGAAGATGAGATTGCCGCGGGTATTCGCAGTATTGCCGAGCAACATCACAAAATTATCGAGGGTGCGGCCGGTGTAGTGGTGGCCAGTTTGGTGCGCTATCGAGAGCAGTTTATCGGCCAGTCGGTGGTGCTAGTGATTTGCGGAGCCAATATTGCGCTGGATAAATTCAAGGCGCTCATTTGAACGGCGGGTCGCGCAATATTGCCACCGTGCTCTATTGATCGCGGCTGCGGTTAAAATGGCTTGACCACGACCAAGATGACGATGCCGGTTAAAAATAGCACAGGCACTTCGTTAAAAACCCGGAAATAGCGGTGGGATTTTTGATTGCTGTCGGTGGCGAAGCGGTTTAAGTGCACGCTGCAGCTGTAGTGATATCCGACGACCGCCAATACCACGGCGATCTTGGCGATAAACCAGTCCTGCTTTAGGTAGTAGTCGGGCGCCAGTGACAGCAACCAGATGCCAAATCCGAGCGTTGCGATCATCGATGGATTGGCAATACCGCGATAGAGTTTGCGCTGCATAATTTTGAAGCGCTCGATGCTGATGCTGTCTTCTGCCATGGCGTGATAAACAAACAGCCGCGGCAGGTAAAACAGCGCGGCAAACCACGCTGTCATGGAGATTAGGTGAAAGGCTTTGGCCCATTCGTACATCTAATACCTCGGGAAAATTGATCGCGGTAAGGCGACCGTCGTCGAGCGCACAAAAGCCAGATTAACACCGCAGCGCAGGATGGATTGCGCTATTATAAACGCCGCGGTTCGATCTGGATAATAAAAAGGGGATATTGATGGTCAAAGTGGGAATTGTAGGCGCAACGGGCTATACCGGCGCCGAACTATTGCGACTGTTGGCCCAGCACCCGTATGCTGAGGTTGCGGTCGTGACCTCTCGCAGCGAATCCGGTGCGCGCGTCGACGCATTGTATCCCGGATTGCGGGGGGTGGTGGACTTGGTTTTTTGCGCCCCCAGTGTAGAGGTCTTGAGCGGCTGCGATGTGGTATTTTTTGCCACCCCTCATGGTGTCGCACAGGCGCTGGTGCCGCAGGTGCTCGAGGCAGGTATTCGGGTGATTGATCTTTCGGCAGATTTTCGGATTCGCGATATCGCCCTTTGGGAGCAGTGGTATGGTCGATCCCACAGCGCGCCAGACTATGTCCCGCGTGCGGTCTATGGGTTGCCCGAATACAATCGTACGGCCATAGCCGACGCCGATTTGATCGCTTGTCCCGGTTGCTATCCGACCAGCGTACAACTCGGGTTGATGCCATTATTGCAAGCCGGTTGTCTCGACCTGACTGACATAGTCGCGAATGTGGCGTCGGGCGTCACCGGTGCCGGACGGCAGGCCAGTATCGCCAACCTGCACGCCGAGGTGAGTGACAGTTATCGCGCCTATGCGGCCAGTGGCCACCGCCATCTGCCGGAAATTCAACAGGCTTTATCGGACATTGCTGGCGATGATGTGGCCCTGACCTTTGTGCCCCACCTGCTGCCGATCAATCGTGGAATCCATGCCACCTTGTATGCCAATTTGACCGACACTGAGGTCGATGTTCAGGCTCTGTTCGAACGCTGCTACATAAATGAGCCATTTGTCGAAGTGCTGCCGCTGGGTGATCATCCGCAGACCCGAAGCGTGCGCGGCTCTAATTATTGTCAAATTGCCGTTCATCGCCCCGCCGGAGGGCGTAAAGTGGTGGTTTTGGTGGTCGAAGATAACTTGACCAAGGGGGCGTCTGGGCAGGCTATTCAGTGCATGAATCTGATGTTTTGTTGGCCCGAAATTAGTGGTTTGGGCGCGGCGGCACTGACGCCGTGAACGTCGAACGCAAATCAATCGTCGTCGCTCATCGGCCCGGTAGGCAATTAGTGTGGGTCATCGTTGCGCTGCTGATGGTGACTCTAGCTCTGTTCATCGGTCGCCAGTGGGGTGGCTATGAATCGTCCGCGATACTGGCTGAAAAAAAGCTGTTAGACGAGCGCTTAATTGCGGTAGAAGAGGACTTAAAGCTACGTAAAGAGCAGTTGAGTAGCATCTTACTAAGCTCTGAAGTCGACGCCGTGGCGCTGGAAAATACCCGTCAACAGATGGTGATTTTACAACGTCAGATCTATGCCCGAGACGAGGACCTAAAGCTCTACCGCGATCTACTGCAGGATACCGATAGCCCGAGTGGTTTGTCGGTCGGCGATTTCAGTTTGGCAAAATTGGACGATGGACGGATTAAATACCGCTGGGTTGCGCGTCAAAAAACCTCGAAAATGAAGTTGATCAGCGTCTTTATAGAGATGCAAGTTGCGGGTCTCAGTCGGGGTGTCAAGACGTCATTGAGCCTATCTGAACTTGATGAACAGGTTGAGGCAATGCCGTTAAAGCTCGAATTTAAGTACTTTTCTATCCATCAGGGTATTATGCAATTGCCGGATGGCTTTGAGCCTGCTAACGTGAACATTAGTTTGCGCTATACTTGGGAGAAGAAAATAGCCGTGGCGCAAGATTTCGCCTGGCAATACGAGGGATAATTATGTTTGGCAACAAAGAAAACGTATCGACCCATGGTGCGACGACGTTGATCGCCCAAGGGACGAGAGTCGAAGGGGATCTCCATTTCACCGGTAGCCTTGAAATTGAAGGTACGGTGGTGGGAAATGTTCGCTCCGACGATCAAAGTTCTCGCGTTAGAGTGCTGCATGGCGGTTTGCTCGAGGGTGAGATTTGGGTTGGCGATGTGGTTATTAATGGCCACGTGAAAGGCAACATCTACGCTGGGAATCTGGTGAAGTTGGCATCAAAGGCGGTGATTGAAGGCAATATTCATTACAGTCTGATCGAGGTTGAAAAGGGCGCTGAAGTGGCGGGTAGTTTCGTTCTCGAGCATGACAGTACCAACGTTAGCAAGTTCCCCAAAGAGGCGCAGAGCGCAGATAGCAAGTAGCCGTCTACGCTGCGGTAATAATCTAGATCGATTGGCCGTAAAGTTCGGCTGAATATATTTGCACAGAGATGGGATACGTCCATGTCAGAAGTGGAAACTTACATTCCTAGCGCGTTGGAAATAACCGCCAGCGCCGTGGAAAAATTAAAAAGTTTGAAGGTCGAAGAGGACAATAGCGACTTAAAGCTGCGGGTTTATGTCACCGGTGGTGGCTGCTCGGGCTTTCAGTACGGGTTCTCATTTGAAGAGGTTATGGCTGAGGACGATACGCCGGTGAGTCGCGACGGCGTCACTGTGCTGGTCGATTCTCTAAGTTATCAGTACTTAGCGGGCTCTACCGTTGATTACGAACAGAGTCTAATGGGTTCGCGATTTTTAATTAGTAATCCCAATGCCCAGACCACTTGTGGTTGCGGGGCTTCTTTTTCTATCTAGCGTGCTACTTCTTCTATTCAGCGTGCCGCTTCGGGTAAACTCGAGGGTGTCCGTGGTCCCGTTATGCACTGTATAAGCCGCCTAGCACCGCATAACTCTGGGCGCCGGTAACGCTCGGCATGTTCCCCGGCAAGCGATGTATGCGGCGCATCGCCAGCCAGGCGAAGGCAACCGCTTCAACCCAGTCAGCATCGAGCCCGAGGGCCGCTGTGGTCGATAGCGGCACGCCTTGGAGTTGCTGTTCAAGCCGCGACATCAGCGCGCTATTGTGAGCACCACCACCACAGACAAACGCCTCATCGGCAGACACATCGAGGGCTAAAATACTCTCGGCAATGCTGTCGGCAGTCAGCGCGCAGAGCGTCGCCTGCACGTCTTGTGCTGCTGGCGGGCCATCGTCGCCAAACTGTCTCCACAGTTGTTGGTTGAGCCAGTCGAGATGAAAGCTCTCGCGTCCGGTACTTTTTGGACTGGGCAAGGCAAAAAATGGGTGCGCTTTTAGCCCTTCCAAGAGTTGTTCGTTGACCGCGCCACTAGCTCCCCATTCGCCATTGCGATCG
>CALGJN010000334.1:0-1036 GCA_937920185.1 uncultured Cellvibrionales bacterium
TCGTGGGAAAAACGCACCGCCGCGCCTGGTTTGGCGTAAGGCCAGGGCTTGTCTGCATCTCGACTCGGCGCGATGGGTGCGCTCGATGGCGGCGCGTCTGGCACTAGTGCCCCCTGATCATCGGCAGATTTTGACGCCTCGCCACAGGCCATTGGCAACAGCGCAAGCAACAGCGTCAATAACCGCTTCGATCCATTGCGTATTTCGCTCCATCCCTTCGTATCCATTGCGTATTGCTCCTTTTAACGGCTGATCTGCAAATCAAAACAAGTTTGAGGATGTTCACCATCTTCATAAAGGTAAATATCCATCATGTAATCACCGATTTCGGCAAGTTCGTCGGTCAAACGTTCCTCACCCGAAGCATAGCTCTCGCCGAACGCGACTAATACGCCCTGTCGAAAGATATAAAAATCAATATCTGCATTGGTTTGCTGGTTTTCATCTGGGATTTGGGTGACCACAAAGTCGTGGTCACCCTGATTCAACACCTCAAAGCCGACGAACACCCGGTTGCCTAATTTGTTATAGGTTCCCGCTTCGCTCCCACCGCAGAGACCGGTAAGCGCGGCTCCATTCACGGTCGCCCGATGATACACCGGCAGCACCGAGGCAATACCACCGTCATGAGTTTCGCCAGCGCCGTCACCACCGACGCCATCGATGCCTTGGGCGGTGAGTAACGCATCGATGCCTGAGTTCGTCTGTTGGGTGTTCAACTCCTCGACGAACGAGAAAATGCTCGTCATCCAAGGGGTGTTACTATAGGCGTCTGACACCAGCGTGCGGTAGATCGGACCTAGACCGAGGGCGCTCTGATCGGCGCCATCGCTGTCGGTATCGTACAGATCATAGAGGATCGACTGCACCGAGCCCTCGCTAAACCAGCCCGGATTGACGATCTCATTATCCTCGATGTCGGTGTAAAACCCATTGCTCTGCGCGTCGCCATCGCTATCGCGATAGTAGCGATCGTCGGTAATCATGGCCGACAGCGCGTTGCCCCAGCCCTCGCCAAATGCGACCCGTAAATCGA